>NZ_JAUBTV010000053.1:0-51838 GCF_036705145.1 Microcoleus sp. B5-D4
AATGACGAGCGGGCTACCTGTGTATTTTGTTTGTTTTGTCAAGTACAATTTATACCAAATTAGATGAGCTTACCCTGCCACAACACCTTGATGTAAACCGCTTCCTGCTACATCTATAGAACGTAGAAATCCTTGTTCAGCAGCGGTTTTTGCAAAACTTCTCGATGCCAAAGTGGTCAGCTTCACCCCGGCCGTCTCACCAATTTTTTTAAGCAAGTTAACTTGGCTTTTTAGTCGCTCCATATCCATACCAGCCCCCAGATTTTGGGCTGATATATTTTGATTTTTATCTAGGCAAGCAACAAAACTCTTGACTAGATCACCTTCTAGCACTTTTTCAACCTCCTGCCGGATATCTTCAACTGCTACATTTACAGCATCTTGCAGCTTGGTTTCTGCTTTCTCATAGTGCTTCTGCACATTCAGTTCAGCTTGTTTATTCAGGTTTTCAAATTTCTGCTCGCTACCTACTGCTGCGGCAAGAGTGTTGCCTTCGCTAGCAACTCCTGATGACATCTCTAGGGCTATATTTTTAACCTTGGTTCGCAGGCGATCACGCTCTTTACGCACTGTGCGAGATAACCGTGTCAGCACTTCAAAAAAAGCAGAATCTTCGCTAGAGTTGCGACTAAAGCTCAACTGAGCCTCATCAACGCAGCTTAGAGCAATTCGGACTGGTGTATCAAAACGAGCAAGGGAGCCACGACGCTCTACAAACTGATTGAGAGCATCAATAAAAGTTGAAAACCGGCTGATTTCCGTCAGAAAATCATCTTGGCCGTCCATGCCTTCACAGTAGTCTTTGGCATCGATAAAGCAGAGCGGAAATTCATCAATACTGTAAGGCTTCAGTGCCTCGGCAAGACTTGTGCGGTAGTTGGCAATCTTTTGCTCTTCTTCTCCTGCTTCATCAGACATTTTATTGATAACCAGCATCATTTTCCAGCGATAGCCTTTTTCATAGGCTAACTTCTTGAAATTCTCTGCTGTCAATGAGTCAAAGAGCATATAGGTGAGGCAAAAAACCAGCAAGTCTGATTTGTTAATGGCATCATAAGTAGTCTCATCGTGATCTTGGCGGTCTGTAAAAAGTCCAGGCGTATCAATTAGCTGGATGCCGTTCCAGTCATAATTGGTAGTTTTATCAGTAGCAATATCAGCATTAATGCGGATATCGCGCCGTCCTGTCATGCCAGAAATGATGGTTGATTTACCTGCACTGTACTGCCCCACAAAAGCTACTCCGAGAATCCCCTGATCTCGATACTCTTTTAATTCATCACGCACTTTTTTTCGGATAGCTGTTAGTTCGGGTGTGTTTCCCTGAGCCAGTAAGTTGTCAAAATTTACTAGCGTTTTCGTGAAATATCCAGCAACATCAGCAGCTTTAAATTTCGGGTGGTTCTGAGTCATGGTAGTTTAGTTTTTTTTGGGAAGATTCGAGATTGCTAAATGAAATATCCTCTTGAAGGATGTGTTTAATATCCTCTAGGGATTTTTTTAGTCGTTGAACTTTAGATTTTGTGACAATCTTCATGCTACGTCCGAAATCTCTTTCGACTCTAGCAATGGTGTGGTTGATGCACTTATCTGTTAGAGTTTCCTGTTGTTCAGTAGACCAGTCAATGATTCGCTTTGCATAAGCACGATTTAGATAATTTGCTGTCCCTGATAACTTCTTTTTTGCTTCTTCAAGCTGAGTCGCGATCGCTTCTAGCCCTGTAATCAATTCTTCAAAATAGATGTTGATGTTCGTGGTTACGGAATCAGAATACTTACCAAATTCCCTGTGAGCCTGCTGTAGAGTCTTTTGCCTCTGAGTGTTGAGCTGACTTTTTAATGAAGTTGAGATATTTATAACAGCCTCGCGTCGCTTTTCATCTTTGGATTTAAAAAGTCCTGTCATCATGCTAACAACAGTAGTTCCTATCCCTATAAAAATCCCAACAGGAGCGGCTACGAATAACGCTATAATAGTTCCTGCTATCCCTAGAATGCCTCCACCAATTCGCACAAAATCTCGAAAATTGTTTGAATCCTGCTCAGGAAAGTTGAAATCGCTACTACCAAGCTCAGATATTAGCTGTAATTCATTTCCTATTTCCTCCAGAACTTCCTGAACTTCCTTATTGAATTTTTTGCTAGTCTCTTCATAAGCTATCTTTAAGCGTTTCTCAAAGCGAAGTGCTTTTAACTTTGTTTCCCATCCCAGCTTCATGGCAACTTCGTTACAGTTCCAATGATCTTCTGCAAAAGATGGAACAGCTTCTATAGCCTCTTGAAAAATCCTCTCGATTTTTTGCAGTAAAGAGTCTTTAGCATCCTTAGCTGTTTTTCGGATGTCCTTTTGGATTCCCTCGCGCTCATTTTTCAGAGTTTCTGTCAATTTTTCATAGACTAAAGCTTGTTTATTTACCCACTTATAAGGCTTATCGATTTCGCCTACGGTAGAACCGAGCAAAGTTTGAGAGCGACGAATTACCCCATGATCAACGAGAGATAGACGGATTGAACCTAGAAACTTCTGCATCCGACTTGCCTGAAAAAGCTCCTGTTTCTTCTTTGCGTGTTCTGGTTCGCGGGAAAGCTGCGCCGCCAACAGCATCACAGGAACAATATCGAAATAGTCATTAGCATAATGCTCACGAGCGTAGCGACGGATACGTTCAATGTGCCCGCCTAGACCACTTTGACCATCCATTTCAAACAGTTTATCGGGGTTTTTTAAGAAATCCTCCAACCGATGAGAGTGGCGTAGGTTCTTCTTGACATTCAGTAGAATAATTAATGGCTTGGCTTTTTCCTTTAATAGCCGCAAGAAAGCAAACTCACTCTCTTGGATACTCTCATTTGTCACCACATAACAAATCACATCTGACTCGTCGATAATACTTTTAGCAATTTGTTCATCACTTTGGCCACCCGGAGCACCAATCCCAGGAGTATCAATGATGCGGATATTCTTCCACTCGTACACCCGATTAAACCGAGTTGTGCGCTGCTTTCCTACACCTATCGCATCCCATCCATCATCTGTAACTATGGCGTGAAGAGTGCTTTTGCCAGCCTTAGTCTTGCCCATAAATGTGATGCTGAAATGATTGAGAGCGCGTTCCTTGGCCCGAAGCGACTCGCGCACAATTTCCATTTCTTTGATAATTTCGGCACTTAGAGCATTTCTAGTATCCTCAAGTTGCTTGGCGACTTCCTTAGCAGTGGTAGCTTGACCTTTACCGCTTGTTTTATGTTTGATGTCTTCGATAGCCACTTGAATATTTGTTTCCAAGTTGGAAAGGGCTGATAGAGCTGTTAGAAGTGCCGATTTTGCAAATTTATAATCTTCATCAGCGATGACTGCACACTGACGAATCGCCTCATCATATTCTGGCCCAGTTAACAGGATTTCCCGGCGTATTTGCTCAACTTTTTGCTCACTCCCAGTGAGCTTTGCTACATTATCCACTAATGCGCGTGAAAGGAGAGAATCAGCCCCTGCAAGGAAACGCGCACCGATAGAGGGTTTCTGTTGTTGGTTGTGTTCGCCTATGAATCGGGTATCAGCGAAGGCTCCTGCTTCTACAAGCTGCCGCTGTACTTCTCCCGTTGGCCAGTTCCAAATCCGTGCTACTTGTTCCGCCATCTGGCGTTCTAATGCAGAACAGAAACCGTCAACATAGGCGATCGCCAACATTTGCGACATGGCCTCGCTTTGCTCACCGGGCGACACTTTTCGAGCTAAATCCTCTACAGAAAGCTGGTTTTCCTCTTGAGCTAGAATTTTTTCCATCTCAGCGAGAGTGCGTTGAGAAGCGCCGATCTGCGTTGCTAGTTCGCGTAGTGCTTTCGACTCTTCACTGTGAATCTGCTGATCCGCACAGACCATGTGTGTGACTAATAGGAATGGGTAGTCTAGGTGTGCGGTGGTTTTTGAGATTAGGTCAGACATTTTAACTTATTCACTATTTTGATTTATCACTGATAAAGGCAACACACCAGCCATCGTGCAAGGTGCTGGATTTAGTCTGATCTTCTTCCTTATCCAAAAAAATTAACCAATTATTTGTAATTTGCCCACCCCCCTTGTTGCTGGAGTCAAGCTGAATCGTAACCGATACGGTAGTATCAGATGCTACCATATCTAGAATTTTGGCGTTTCTAGGTGCAAAGAAAGATGATGCAAAATCTTGAGACTTACTACACCAGTAAGAAGTGCCACTATTTCCCTTGTTAACAATGTCATCTAAATATTGCTCCATAAACTTTGTAGCTGACTCTTTTACTGGATCGCTGGTTGGTGACGGCTGACTAGAGGAGGTAACGACCGTAGGTAATGGAGTTTGTTGAGCAATTGGTATTGCTTTAAAGCTTAGAGCTGCTAAGACAATAACTCCTCCTGCCAGCAAAATTTTTTGACTCTGTGGATTCTCCTGAAGATGATTTTTAGATATTTCTAATACTTCTTGAAACTTTTGCTGTTTCATTAACTGAATAACTTGAGTCAAAATTTCAGGTTTATTTGCAAATTTATCTGTTGATAATTTTTTTGAATCTGAACTAACCTCTGCCTTTAGCTCAAACTCTCGATTCCACGCCGGAAAATCCTCACCCGCCTGCTGCCCGTAAACCTTCACAGAAGCGATCGCCCCCGCCTTCAAATTCGTCAACTCCCTGCGGACAATCCTAACAGCCGCTTCCTCATCAGGAACCACATCCGACTCCAGCATCACTTGCAAACAACCGTCTTGCAAACTCGCAGTCGCCGTAATTCCCTTATTTTGCAACGGCAGATTTAACAAAGATGCGATCGCCTCCACATCCCCAAGCTTAGCCCGTTCCTTCAAACTAAGCTGATTTGACTCCGTATTTTCACTAGAACTTGCCCGCCCCTGTGTAACATCCGTAACAGGCAACTTTAGCCCCGCCACTTCCAACTCTTGACTCCACGCCGGCACCTTTGCGCCCGTCTGTCGCCCGTAAACCTTGACTTTCTCAATCGATGCAGCCCCCAAACCAGCGATCGACTTACTCACCCACGGGGCCAAGACTTGCTGACTAGGCGCTTCTGTGGCTTCCAGCATCACCTGTAAACAACCATCCTTAAGGGAAGCTGCGGCGGTGATGCCCTTGGCTTGTAGCTGGCGGTTCAGCAGAAGCGCGATCGCCTTTGCATCTCCCTGTTTCGCGAGTTCCAAAATATTCGGTTGTGTCATAACAGTTAGATACCAGTAGCGCTTAGCATAACCTTTTACTGTCTTAAGTATAAATTCTTTCCTAAATACCAAATCTTGTCAAGCCATATAAAGTCATATTTAGTAGTTTTTTCATCCCAACTAGGTCATAAAAAGTCACATTTAGTTGGTTGCTACTGAAAAAGTCATATTTAGTTGGGTTACAATCAGGTCAACCCCTTGCATCTGCCTGACCGATGGACGTTGAAGAAGCTTTAGAATTTGTAGACCGTCTAGCTTTGACTACTACGGGAAAACACTTAGATAGTCTGCAAAAAGCTATACTACGTGGCGCTTGGGACAATCAGAAATATAAAGAAATTGCACAGCATCACAAACGTTCAGAGAAATACGTTAAAGAGGTTGGCTTTAAATTATGGAAACTTCTATCAGTTGCATTAGAAGATGAAGAGGTTTGCAAAGCAAATATTAGAGAAAAATTACAAAATTGGCGATTTTCCAATATCTCATGTTTCGGGAAAGACTATATACAAATTGGTAGCGTCTCCGCTGAGACTTTGCACTCCCTAAAAATCTCACAACCTGAACCGCAAGACAAGGATAGATTTAACGAAAAAACAAGCAATTCCGAACCTGAAGTACATTTAGATTTAGCTGATGCACCAGAACCCAACCTATTCTATAACCGCACATCCGAACTCACCACCCTAGAAAACTGGATTTTGGGCCGCACCCGCCTCATCACCATTTTAGGCTTATCCGGTATTGGCAAAACCGCCCTTACACTCCAACTAATCCCACAAATTCAACACGAATTCGATCGCACTATCTGGCGAAGCCTCCGCAACTCCCCACCGCTGGCGTCACTCCAAACCGACTTAATTAAATTCTGTAGGGGCGGTGTCCCCGTGCCCGCCCCCTATCCCGAAGAAAGGGCAACCACGGGGGGATTGCCCCTACTAGAATATTTACGATCGCACCGCTGTCTCATCATCCTCGATGATATCCAAACAATCTTTAGCAGCCAACAACTCGCAGGAACTTACCAGCCAGGATATGAAAATTACGGCGCATTCTTCAAACAACTAACAGAATCATCCCACAACAGTTGCTTAATCCTGCTGAGTTGGGAAAAACCCAGAGAAATCGCCGCCTTAGAATGCGAAAACCGCCCCTGCAAATCTCTGCAACTCAAGGGTTTAGGCCCGGAAGCACAAGAAATCTTTAGAGAAAAAGGTTTAGGAGAACCGGAGAAATGGTCAGAACTAATCGACCTTTACCGAGGCAATCCATCCTGGTTAAATATAGTTGCAACTATGATTCAAGACTTATTCGGCGGTAGCGTTTCCGAATTCCTCTCCTATGATACCCTGTTCTTAGGTGACTTAGAATCTCTGCTGCACCAGCATTTCGATCGCCTAACCGCATCCGAACAACAGGCGATCGCATGGCTAGCCAATACCCCCGAACCTGCCGACATCTCAAAAATACCAGAAAACCTGCAATTATCACCGCCCGAACTCTTGAAAGTCATGCAATCTTTAGGACGACGGTCATTAGTTGAAACAGTCAAACAAAATGGGCGATCGCACTTTACGATCGCGCCAGTAATCAGAGAGTATATAACAAACAAAAAATGAAAATCGCCACCTGGAACGTCAACTCAATCCGCACCCGCCTAGAACACGTTACTAGCTGGTTGCAAACCAACTCCCCAGACGTTCTCTGCCTGCAAGAAACCAAAGTTCCAGACAAAGACTTCCCCCTAGAACCCTTTACAAACCTCGGCTATAACTGCTACATTTCCGGTCAAAAATCCTACAACGGCGTCGCCATTTTTAGCCGATCGCCCCTAACGAAAATCAGCACCGGATTTGCCCCCCTTCTCGGCGACGAAACCGCAGGTATTTTTGACGAACAAAAACGCCTAATAGCCGGGGTTATAGACGATATTTGCATTATTTGCGTATACGTTCCCAACGGTTCCGAAGTTGGCAGCGAGAAATATGAGTACAAACTAAAGTGGCTCAAACTGCTGCAAGAATACCTCAAAATAGCACTAGATAAATCCCCCAACTTGTGCATTTGCGGCGACTTCAACATCGTGCCGGACGATCGAGATATCCACAATCCCAAAGCCAATGCTAACTCCGTCGGCTTGTCTGTCGCCGAGCGCCTCGCACTAACAGAAATAATAGAATTAGGATTAAACGACCCCTTTCGCAAATTCACCACAGAAGGCGGCCATTATAGCTGGTGGGACTACCGCGCCGCCGCATTTCCACGCAACAACGGCTGGAGAATCGACCACCATTATCTCAGCCCTCCCCTGTACGAACAAGCAAAAAACTGTACAATAGATATTGCTCCCAGAAAATTAATCAAACCCAGCGACCACGCCCCCGTAATTGTCGAAATTTGATTTATAAGTTATAAGGTTAATAACAATTGACATCTTGCCCCATTCTCAATAAGCCTTCGATGGGCGGACAGGATGCCCACACCACAATAAAATTAACTCTTTGTGGAACAGGCATCTTCCCTACTATTGAGAAAAGTGCAATATGTAAGTAACAACCAACAACTAAAAATCATGTTCTTAGTAACCGGAGCAACAGGCGCACTAGGCCGCCGAATTGTACGAGAAATCAGACAGCAAGAGAAGCCTGTCCGCGCATTCGTTCGCCTCGCATCTCGCTACTCTGAACTAGAAAACCGAGGCGCCGAGATTTTTATCGGCGACTTAAAACAAGACAAAGATATTAAAAAAGCCTGCCAAGGAGTGCAGTACATCATCAGCAGCCACGGCACCGGCGGCGACGTTCAAGCAGTACACTACCGCGCTAACATAGAATTGATCGACTGCGCCAAAGAAGCCGGAGTGCAGCACTTTGTCTTTATTTCGGTACTGGGAGTCGATCGAGGATACGAAGATTCCGCAGTATTCAAAGCCAAGCGAGAAGTTGAAAAATACCTGCAAAACAGCGGATTGAATTATACAATCTTGCGGCCTGCCGGTTTTGCTTCCAGCTTGTTACCCCTAGCAGAAAGATTTCGAGAAACCGGACTTTACCTGCTGATTGGCGATGGCAAAAACCGCACCTCTGTTGTCAGTACCGACGACTTAGCTCATATTGCCGCAAACTCGGCAACAGTCGAAGGCGCCCGCAACCAAATTCTGCGAGTCGGTGGCCCGGATGTGCTGACAAGAGACGACATTCCCCGCATTTTTGGACGATTATTCAAGCGCGAACCGATAGTAATCAACCCGCCACTGATGGTGTTTGACGGTTTGAGAAATGCGTTGGGTTTATTGAATCCTCAAGCTCAAAAAGACTTAGGAACTTTGCGCGTATTGCTGGGTAACGAGTATTTCTGCACTCCCGAAGAAGTGCAAAACTTGGAATCAATCTACGGCATGAGAATGGAATCCTTAGAAAGCTTTCTGCGACGCAATTTGAGCGTTTAAAATGCTAGTTATTCTCGTTACCAGGCAGAGCCTGGTAATGAAGATTCGGAGGGTCTGCCTCCAAATCGTTGTCTCATTTTAATGGAGGCAGAGCCTCCTGATATGCGTTCCCAGGCAGAGCCTGGGGACGAGCAAAACGAGCAAATGTAGCGCCAAATCGCAACTGGAAACCATCTAAGCAGAAATAGGTACTGCTTGAGCACCAATATAGCTCGTAACTGCGATCGGCGGAGAAGTCGGCTTAGCAATCAAATAACCTTGAACAAAAGTTGCTCCCCGTTCCCGCACCCACTCAAACTCTTCCAAAGTTTCCACACCTTCAGCAATAGTTTTAATTTCTAATTGAGCGGCAATTTCTAACATCTTTTCAGTAATTAGTGCCTTATAATAATCTTGATGGACGTTGCGAATTAATTCCATATCCAACTTAATAAAATCAGGACGCAGTTGGTGCATCAAATTTAAATTAGAAGAACCGCTGCCAAAATCGTCCAGGGCAATTAAAAATCCCGCTTCTCGGTAAAACCTCAGAATATTAATCAAGTGATCCATATCAGGAGGGTGCTGAGATTCGGCTACTTCAAAAACAATATTGCTGTGAGGAATTCCCGCTTCATCAATAGCCTGTACTGTCCTTCGCAGACACGTAGCGGGATCGTAAACTGAAGTCGGAGAAAAATTAATAAAAAGTAGTTCTTTGATATCGTAAACATGGGCTTCGCGGATAGCGCGAGTCCGGGCTAAAACATCTAGTTGAAAAATTAGGCCTGCTGATTCTGCTTGGGCAAAAATCCGACCCGGATAAATTAAGTTTCCTTGTTCGTCAATTCCTCGGAGCAGGGCTTCATGGGCAAAAATTTTAGAAGTGTCTGAGGTATAAACAATGGGCTGAAAATGCGTAGTAATGCGTTCTTCGGACAATAAATCTAACAGCCAATCAGACTGGCTGAAGTTAATAAAAGAGTCTAAGGAAGTGCTGCGATAAAAATCGCTAAGTTTTGGCTGTTCAACTTCGCGCATCCACAAAACTTTAGTCTCTTTCAACTCTTGACTTGTCAGCACCGATGATGCTAGGGCGTTAAACTTTTCTTTTGCTATTCCGTCAAGCATAATGTACAAACACTTGCTCTCTTCTAACAGCCGGAATTCAAGTTCAGCCTTGGTTAGTGCAGAAATAACCTTGGTCAGCGTGTGCGATACTGGAAACCACAGGTATAGACCTCCCCTGCCCTCTATTTTGGCGGGTACTGTTTCGCAGCGAGAGCAGGAGCCGAAGGCTTTGCCACTTATTTGCATTGGAATATCCTCCGGTTTTCGGGTTAATTTTAGACCCGCTAAGAACTAGCTTTTATTATAAGCTCATTCAGCTATTAATTCATCTATCTCAAGATGTAAATCTTAATTAACTTGTATTTAAGAATTATTGCAGTATTTATACTTGCCTCCGGTTTCAAACCTTGCTCAAAGTTCTCAGCATTGAGTAAGTACCTGCGATCAAACACAGTCCCAAATCATCACAGAGGGAGAAGGCAAAGACTTGTTCTCTACTCTCTACTGCTGCTCTGATTGTTTACGTTTTATTCTATAATTCCGTCTGCCAAAACAGTCGCTAGAGTTGATTTTTTCGCAAAGGAAAATTAACCCGCCCGTGAAGCGCAGCTATCCCGTAGGGAATCGCCCGATCGACTAATTTATGCGTACCACAAATATACACACCCGGACGATCGCCCAAAACACACTCACTTGCGGGGGCAGATCCAATCTAATTTTATAATCTGGATGACAGGATTTGAAGCAGTTTTGGAGATACTCAGCTACTTAGAAGAGTCGGACTGAGCGAAGGATGAGCGGAAAGTGGAATATCCTAGAGGGTAATAAATTTGAAACCCGTTACCTGTGAAGAGTTAAAAGCAATCGGGATGACAGGATTTGAACCTGCGACCCCCTCGTCCCGAACGAGGTGCGCTACCAAGCTGCGCTACATCCCGAAATTAGTCACTAGATTTTAAGCTTATCACATTCAAGTAAAAATTTAGCAACCTCGTATATAATTATTTGTAAAACACTACTCAGGCGGAGACAGACGTGACAGTTAAGCCCCAGTGGTTGCGAGTTAAAGCCCCTCAGTGGGAGCGCGTCGGCAACGTCAAAGAAATTTTGCGGGATTTATCCCTGAATACGGTTTGCGAGGAGGCGTCGTGTCCGAACATCGGCGAATGCTTCAACGCAGGTACTGCGACATTTTTGATTATGGGCCCGGCTTGTACCCGCGCCTGTCCTTACTGCGACATCGATTTTGAGAAAAAGCCCCAACCTTTAGATCCCACAGAACCCCAAAGATTGGCGCAAGCAGTGCAGCGACTCAAACTCAACCACGTCGTGATTACCTCTGTCAACCGGGACGATTTGCCGGATGGGGGCGCGTCTCAGTTTGTCGAGTGCATTCAAGCAGTGCGATCGGCGATGCCCGATACAACTATAGAAGTTTTGATTCCCGACTTGTGTGGCAACTGGCAAGCTTTAGAAATTATTCTCGCAGCCCGCCCAGAGGTACTCAACCACAATACCGAAACCGTAAAGCGACTTTACCGCAAGGTGCGGCCGCAAGGAAAGTACGATCGCACCTTGGAACTATTGCAGCGAAGTCGCGAACTCGCACCTGGGGTTTACACCAAATCCGGCATCATGGTGGGACTCGGAGAAACAGACGCCGAAATTCGGGAGGCGATGCAGGACTTACGGGCTGTCGGCTGCGATATTTTAACAGTTGGACAGTACCTGCAACCGACTCAAAAGCACTTGAACGTCGAAAACTTTGTGCCTCCAGAACAGTTTGATGCTTGGAGAAAGTTTGGCGAATCTTTGGGATTCTTGCAAGTTGTCGCTTCTCCCTTAACTCGCAGTTCCTATCACGCCGAACAGGTGAGGGAACTGATGAAACTTTACCCCCGCTAGCAATTTTAATTTGAGTTGACTCGCGCCCATTGGTGACAAGTTAAGACTTAACTGCATTTGTCAATCAGTAATATTACTCAAAAAAAACTGCTTTTTTAGGAGTGGAAAATTTACGATTTGAGAGGGAGTAAATATAAATATCATGGGAGGCATGATTCCTCGATCGCCCAAATCTCAGTTTTATGCCCAAAATCCGAGTAAATGTTGAGCATAATTGCTGATTGACAATGCTTTCTTAGCTTAACTTGTTACCAATGACTCGCGCGCGTTAGCGAAGCCCTCGAAGAGGATCGCACCATTCTCACTAAAACCCGATCAACCGGGTAACAGCGAGGAAAAACTTGCGCTTTATATGCAGGCCCAGGGCAAAAAACCCGGTTTCAGATGCCGGTGTGCTGGGCCTGATGTTAAGCCCGAAGCAGCCGCCAATAGCAAAACAATTATCGGTCGATCGCCCCCTCAAACTCATGACTTACGCAAAAGACATCGAGAAACCCGGTTTTTGCGTCAGCCAATAACTCGGTACTGGGGACTCTAGCCACTCTGAAACCCATATTCTATAATGGATTAAACTCCCGCGCTCACGGCAGCGTATTTAATCCACAGCGCCGAGTTATATAAAGTTTTATTAAAAAAATGGCTAATTTTCCGAAGTGATCGGGAACCAGCTTATCGGTGATGAAGATTAACTTAACTTCTGACTAACGTCACTTGTTTCTAGCCAGTCACTATCTATACTAGCTACATAAACAAAGAAGTAAAGCACACTTTTCGGGCCTTCAACCTGTTACATCAGAAAGTTCTTAGCGTTTTCCAGAATCTTGGTAAAACAAGTGGGGCAGCAAAAGTTCGATCGAACAACAGCAGAAAAGTCAGAAAAGTTACTAAAGAAACACAAAGCGGTGATGCTTCGTCTTAACCAAATGGGCATCTTAATTATAAATAACCGCTAAGCGTAGCATCTTTTCACCGGAGCAACTGAGAAAATCACTATGCCAGCCACCTCTTTTTACGCTGAAGCTGAATTCGACGAACAACTGCAAGTCAATCCCTTGCAAGGTGATGTGTTGGATGAAGATGCTGAAGAAGCTGGAGACGAACTGCTCGACCAAGACCCAGCAGAGACAGAAGATGCAGACCCAGCAGCCAAATTGCAAAAAAATGCCAACCGTCGCACTACAGATTTAGTGCGCCTGTACCTCCAAGAAATAGGTCGGGTTCGTCTCTTGGGTAGAGACGAAGAAGTCTCGGAAGCTCAAAAAGTTCAGCGCTATATCAAATTGCTGGAATTACGCAACACCGTCGCCTCCCAGGAAGAAGGACTAATTGGACGCTTCGTGCATTTAATTGAAGTGCGCGATCGCTTGTCCGCACAATTGGGACATAAACCTTCCCTGGAACGCTGGGCATTAACCGCCGGTGTCGGTGACGTGCCAGAACTCAAGCGAATTATGTCCGAAGGCAAGCGCCAGTGGGCCGAGTTAGCAGAAATGACGGTGGAGGCGATCGAAAGAATTCAAGCTGAAGGCGTCGAAGCTAAAGACCACATGATTAAGGCGAACCTGCGCCTAGTGGTTTCGGTGGCGAAAAAATATCAAAATCGCGGTTTAGAATTGCTCGACTTAATACAAGAAGGTACTCTCGGACTGGAGCGAGCTGTAGAAAAGTTTGACCCGACGCGGGGCTATCGGTTTAGCACCTATGCCTACTGGTGGATTCGGCAGGGAATTACGCGGGCGATCGCCACTCAAAGCCGCACCATTCGCCTCCCCGTCCACATCACCGAAAAACTGAACAAAATCAAAAAAGCCCAGCGCAAAATTTCTCAAGAAAAAGGTCGGACAGCTACGATCGAAGACATCGCTGTCGAGTTGGACATGACAGCGCCCCAAGTCCGAGAAGTTTTGCTGCGAGTCCCCCGTTCGGTTTCTTTGGAAACTAAAGTGGGCAACGAAAAAGATACAGAGTTGGGCGACTTGCTCGAAACCGACAGCATCTCCCCAGAAGAAATGCTGATGCGAGAAGCTCTGCACCGCGACTTGCAGCAACTGCTGGCAGATTTGACCAGCCGCGAGCGAGATGTAATTCTGATGCGCTTTGGTTTGGGTGACGGACACCCCTATTCGCTGGCAGAAATCGGTCGTGCCCTCGACTTGTCCCGCGAGCGTGTCCGCCAAATTGAAGCCAAAGCTTTGCAAAAACTCCGCCAACCTAAGCGTCGCAACCGCGTCCGCGACTATCTGGAGTCTTTGACTTAAATTGGGACGGTCAGTCAGCGCGATTAATCAGGGAGCAAGGCATCTGGCACTTGTGCAGAAGGCATGAGGCATTCGGCAGAAGTAACAATATTTACTTCTCAACCACTTCTCTGTCCTCTGCTGCAAGTCAATCGATTTTAGATTTTAGATTTTAGATTAAAGAATTGAAGTATTGACCCCACGGATGAATCCGGGGGCTTGTATCCTGGATGCTTTCATATCGTTTCCGGTTGTATCGGAATGATTTAACCGCAGAGGGCGCAGAGAACGCAGAGGGAGAGAATACAGAGATGAATAATTCCGATGCTACCGGATTTGAGATCACTCATAAAACTGGTTAAAAGTCAAACAATATCAAAAACCAAATTTTTTCCTCAACCTTTTTTCAATAAGCTGCGATATTTGCAAAATATCTCGATCGTTGTGTATTATTGTCAATAGGCAGACTTTCTTGAGAGGGTCACTATGGCACTTTATACCGCGTCCTCATTCAAATCCGAACTCAATGACAAAGGCTGGCGGATGACTCCCCAACGGGAAACCATCTTGCACGTGTTTCAGAACCTCCCCAAAGGCAATCACCTGAGTGCCGAGGATTTGTACACTTTGTTAAAAAATCGCGGCGAAAACATTAGCTTGTCCACCATTTACCGAACTTTAAAGTTAATGGCAAGGATGAGCCTCCTCCGCGAACTCGAACTAGCAGAAGGTCACAAACACTATGAAATAAACCAGCCTTACCCGCATCACCACCACCACCTAGTCTGCGTTCAGTGCAACAGAACGATCGAATTTAACAACGATTCGATTTTGAAAATTGGCATGAAGCAAGCTGAAAAGTCTGGGTTGCACCTGCTAGACTGCCAGCTAACCATTCATACGGTGTGCCACGAAGCTTTGCGGATGGGATGGCCGTCTTTGGTTTCTAGCAATTGGTCTTGTCCCAGGTCGATCGCCCAGAACGGCAGCACCGCACCGGATTCAATCGAGTGACCTTACACTATTTTCGCATTTCAAGTACGACTTGTTACAAGTTTTAACAAAAATCGGTAGCCCAAGTGCGATCAGAGTTACGCAGAAACCGGGTTTCTTAAGAAAAATACATCATTTCAGGAGTCAGGAACTCAGGGCTAAAGCCACTGAGCTTGTAAGAAATTACAAGCTATTCTGACCAGCTTAAGTCTTAACTGACTACGTTATTTGAGTCACGACACCGGCGAATGCGAAGCTAGTTTTCCGCTCTGTCATCTGCAATTAAACAGTCTTAAAGTCACTGAGAAAGTGTTGCAGGTTTAAAAAGCTCTTATAACCTTGGCGAAGCTAACATTACCCGAAAGGGACTCGGAGACAACCATATCTCCATAGAGGGGCAACCATACCCCTCTAACCCCGCAAGGGGATTCAAGGCGATTGAAATCGCCGTGTCGTTTTCCACGAGCGGGCTGAAGCCACTGAGTTTCCCACTTACCGAGTATTTTTTATGAGTCGGAAACAAGAAACCCGATTTCTTTGATGTAGCGTCCGCAAGCCAGGGGCTAAAAAGTTTGGCTCAACAAATCGTCGCTGCTAACCCCGTAGCTGCGCTGAGCTCGATCGAGGGCGTCTCTCGTCGAACCATCAAAAACTCCGCTGATCGAGCCTGTGTAAAAGCCGAGGTCTTGCAGCCGCCTTTGTAATTGCTGAATGCTCGATCGAGAGTTGAAACTGCTGCTAATTGGAACAGCAGGAACAGCTAGCCGCCCAGCTAATCCGTTTTGGAGCGCAGCCAAAGTCGCCGGAGTGGCAATACCCGTCGCCGGTGACAAATTGCGTTCCTGCTGAAACGACAGCACCGCAAACTCGGTCTCGGCTCCAAATACTCCGTTCACCGGGCCGGGGTTTTTGCCCAGACTTCTGAGCGCAGACTGAAGTTGTCGGACAGCAGGCCCAGTATCGCCCCGTCGCAGACCAGCGGCAATTTGCGGCAGAGGCGCTGCTGCCTGCCTGTTGCCTTGCCGCAAAGCCGATCGAGTGCTGCGATCGACCCTTCCAGTCCCGAACAGCCCGCTATCTCTCTGAAAGCGGATCAAAGCTGCTTGAGTTGGTCGATCGAACCAACCGTGAATCTGGCTCCTGTAATAACCCAATTCTTGCAGCCGCCGCTGCACAAATTCTACTTGTCGGCCTCTGTCGCCCAACTCCAGAAAATCTCCGGCATTACTCTGTTGGTCATCTTCCTCAGTCCACGAGGTAATTTCAGCTTGCCTCATCTGGGCATCGATAGCAGTCAAAGTAGCAGTGTCAGCGCAGCCGTCAGAAACGAGATTGTAATCTTGCTGAAAACGAGTCACAGCGTAGAGAGTGCGTTCGCGAAACTTGCCGTCAACGCCGCCTTCAAAATAGCCCAAAGCTTTTAATTGCCGCTGGATCAAGTCTACCGTCGCCCCTCTGTCCCCAAACCGCAGCCCCTTGCAACCGCCATTTCCCGAAATATTCCCTGGAAGCGTCACGGGGGGAACCGGCCGGGTGGAACCAAACAGCAAAGCTAAAGTTTGTCTATCGGCAACTCCAGTTACCCGCAGTCGATTAATTCGCTGGAAGTATCTAACCGCATTTTGAGTAACTTCGCGAAAACTCCCTGTGGGATGGGCGCTGAAGTAGCCTAGCTGCTGCAACCTGCGCTGGAGTGCCGAAACATCTGCACCCGCGTCTCCAAAACGCAGCTCCCGATAATTTGTATAGTATGTTGTCAAAGAGGTATTAAAAGGTCGATCGTCATCCCCGGCAAAACTGTTGAGTGCTATCACAGTAGCTCGATCGGGCCTACCAGTCAGCGACAGTTGATAGTCTCGCTGAAAGTTAGTCAGCGCCTGTTTAGTAACCGGGCCGAGTTGACCTGTCGATGATCTGGGAAAATAACCGAGTTCCCGCAACCTGTCTTGAATCGCTCGCACATTGGGATATCCCGGATCTATTTGAGCAAAAGCCGCACCGGCTGCACTCAAAACCGACAGCATCAAAGCCAGAGACAGCAAACGGACGTAAGTCTGACTCGATAGGTTTTGCCAATTGGGCTCATCAAAAATTTTCGACTCTGCGGGTGCTTCGCAAACAAGAGCAAGTTCGAGGTAAGCAAGGGATTCCATAATTTTTTAGTGTGAAATTGTGGGTGGGTTGTGTGAGCAAACTGCCAAAAATGATTTTTGGCACGCTTGGCTTGGATTCTATCAACGCTAAGTTCTACCTGGAAAGCGCGAAGCACCCGTTTTTCTAAAAAATTTACCGTCAATAATAATTACAGGTAACAACTAAGATAGCATCGCTGCTTCTAGAGACGCGAGACTCAGCAAAAAAGTTTGCAGGCATAATCTTAGCCTTTAATGCCAAAAGACAATAAGGATCGCGAATTAAATAATTTACACTCTTGAAAGTGGGATGGGCGTCCCGCCCGTCCAGAAAGGGCGGGCGGGACGCCCATCCCACAAGAACCATCACGCATTCTAAGTTATTTAATTCTCATTCCTAAGTTCTGGGGTAGTGCTGGCTAATATTTTATCGGGCTGCCGCAGAAATTACCACAAGACTTGGGCGCAGGTTGTCATCACCTTAATTTCTTGTCTGGTAAAGAGTCTGAAATCGCAGGTTTTTTGTTAAGAAACGCGGCTTCTTCATGTGGCGAGTGCGTCTAGGAAAGTACCGCTGATTAACCAAAAAACTAGCCACTAAAAATCCCCACTTTTGCTAGTTGCAAATAGAACGGGGATTTTTTGATAAGCTCACATCTTGCATCATTCTTAAGAACAGGCAAGATGCCTGTTCCACAAAGAGTGAATTTTCTTGTGGAATAGGCTTCTTGCCTGTTCATAAAAAGCTTAGTGAGAATGGTGTAACATCTCGTAAGTTGACTGTGTATTAAAAAATCGACGATCGCTTAAATTAAGCCGAACCGATCGCAAATTACAGCTACTCCCGCTGCAAAAATAGTAATTGCGATGGCTACTAGCGGGTTTTGGCCTCTGCTCACCGCAAAAGAGGTAACGACCCCAGCTCCCAAAGCTGCAGTAACAGCAGCAGTCGCCAAATCTCGATCGGGACGTTTGTCGTACATATTTTTTATTGTTGGTAGCTGTTAAGCTGAAAACTTACATCTTGTTATCCAAGCTACCATTCTTGCCTCTGCGCCAGTGACAACAGCCTGGGTTTTGCAACTAACCTTAAAATTTTGCTAATTTTCTTAACATACTCTCCTGAACAACATAAGTTTTACTTATGTTTGTTCAAGTTTTTCTGTTGACTTTTAGCTATTGAAACCTTTTGTCTGCTGGGCTTTTATGTCAAATTCAGGATTTTGCAGGGGGCGATCGCACCCGCAGTCTCAGCGCATAAAACTGCCATCTCAAATATCGTAAATAAATTTAACTTGACTTTGTGTTACAAATGTGTATATCGCTATGGGCAACAATAGACAGGAAAAAACCCGGCGTTGGTGAACAATTTTCACACTGCGATTGCTTCGCTGCCCTCACAATGAGATGAGTATATAGCGGTTCTCAAGGGTTGTGAGGTATGGGGGCGAGTCCGATGCCCGATGCCCTGTTTGGCCAATGCCCTGTTTGGCCAATGCCGGATGCCCGATGCCCTATGAGCACCTCATGTTACTGAGAAAGGCTATATTTTTTGTCTAATTACTATCTAAGTTTTATTCGCCCTCAATTCTTTCAGTATTGCCGCCTTTGACCCAACCTTCGCGATTGCCATCCTCAATCCGAATTCGCTGCCACTCTTTGTCGGGCGACTCTTCCAAAACTACGACTCTTTCCTTGTAACCAACACCGCCAATGCGGTTCGAGTCTCGGCTACCAGTATCCCGGAGAATTAAGCCGATCGGCTGAGTCACCATCGCGCGGTAAGCTCCCGGTTCCAGCGGTTTGGGAGACGGGGCATCGCTAGATGTAGAAACAGGGCTAGCCTGGGCTGTTGACTTCGGCGCAGCGCCCGCAACCTGAACTGCTGTTTTGTCGTTGGAAAAAACAGGTTTTTCGGGGATAGTAGTTAGCTTAGCCGCAAAGTAAAGTGCAGCCGCCACGCTAGCACCTGCCATCAGGACGATCGCTAGCAGAAAACCCACTAAAAATTTGAAAACGCTATATACACTGTTCATAAAACCGCAAATGAAGGAAGTTCGGCAACGGATTGTGTAACGGATGTAACGGATGTCAGGCAGAAGGCAGAAGGAAGAAGGAAGAAAGTTGATTGTTGAGTGTTGACTGCTGAATGTTGAGTAAAATCTGGTAGCTGCCAACTGACAACTGGCTACTAACTACTGACTACTGACTTCAAAAGCTTAACCTTGAATCCGGCGGCTCAGACTGCCGTATCTAGAAGCAAGGCGAGCTTTCCCGGCAGCGGCCCAATCTTGGAGAAACTGGATTTGTTCTTGAGCTGTTCTTGCTAAGGGCACCATCTGACTAGCTGATTCTAAAATATCATCTGTCGTAAAGTCTCGATTTTGGCTAAACCCAATGTGCATGGCTTCAATCAAAGTTTGCTCGATTTCAGCCCCTGAAAAATCGGGAGTTTCGTAAGCCAAGCGCTCTAAATCGTAATTTTTGATGCTGTGCGATCGCAACCGCAACAAATGTACCTCAAAAATCGCCCGCCGTTCCTCCTGGCTGGGCAAACCCACAAAAAATATTTCGTCAAACCTGCCTTTTCTCAGCATTTCTGGCGGCAAAGACTGGATGTTGTTGGCTGTTGCTACCACAAACACCGGCGAAGTTTTTTCTGCCAACCAAGTAATAAAAGTCCCGAACACCCGGCTGGTTGTCCCGGAATCCCCTTTACCGTCCAATCCCGCAAAAGCTTTGTCAATCTCGTCAATCCACAGCACGCAGGGGGCCAAAGCTTCGGCTAGCTGAATCATTTGCCTGGTGCGGGATTCCGATTCTCCGACTAATCCGGCAAACAAACGCCCGACATCCAAGCGAAGTAAAGGCAAATGCCAGTGGTGGGCGATCGCCTTTGCTGTTAAGGATTTTCCGGTTCCTTGAATTCCGACTAACAATAAACCTCTGGGATGCGGCAAACCGTATTGGCGGGCTCGATCGGAAAAAGCACCGCCGCGCCGCAGCAGCCATTCTTTGAGATTGTCCAAACCGCCGATATCGGAGATATTTTCGCGGGCTGGGTAAAAATCCAGAATTTGAGTTTGGCGAATTGTTTGGCGCTTTTCTTCTAAAATCAGTTCCGCGTCGTCGGAATGGAGTTCGCCTCTGGTGGCGATCGCCTTTGCCAAAACTCGGCGGATTCGTTCGATCGACAGCCCTTGACAGGAGCGCACCATTTCATCCAGCAAACGCCCTTCAATCGCTTGTCCGGTAGCCCCTAACAGTCTTTCCACCTCAATTTTGATTTCCGCCGCCGCAGGCAGGGGAAACTCCAAAACAGTCATCACTTCGCTGAGGTCTTCTGGGATCGAAACTATAGGAGATACGATGACAATATTTTTGGGTACAGATTTGAGGAGTCTCGCCAAATTCCGCAGTTTGCGGGAAATCGAGACATCTTCCAAAAACCGCTGAAAGTCGCGCAGAATAAAAATTGCCGGCGCGGTGGCGGGTAATTTTTCGAGAAATTCCAAAGCTTGCAGCGGATTGCGCTTGCCAAAACCGGTATCGTTGGGATTGCCTTGGTAGCCATCAACAAAATCCCAGATGTAGACAGCGCGAGAACCCTGTTTTTTGGCGCATTGGGCGATCGCCGATTCTACGCGCTCTTCTTCCCGTGTGGGAATGTAAATCAGGGGGTAGCGCGATCGCAGCAGTAGTTCAAACTCGTCGCTAAAAATAGTCATTAGTCAGTTGTCAGTGGTTAGTTGTTAGTTGTTAGTTGTCAGTGGTTATTTGTTATTTGTTCTTTGTTATTTCTTATTAGCTAATGCCAACTGCCCACTGCCAACTGCCCACTGCCAACTGACTAAGGCAATTGCCGTTTAAGTGCTTCCAGAGACGCCCAGCGACTGTCTGAGATTGTTTCTGAGCTTTCTGTATTTGCATCATCAGTTAAAGAAATTCCCGGACATTCAGTATCGCATATCTGTTTGTGCGGCAGTTCCAAACACATTTGCTCGTACACCCAATCGCCCGGAGAGAAATAGCCACCTGGGGACAAATTTTCCACCAAATCTTCTAAAGCAACTTCTATTTCTGCTGAACTGGAATCTGTTTGATTTGCTGTTTCTTCGAGCCAGATTAGTTCCGAGGAGTTAAGTGCCAAACGATGATTGTATTGTTTCAAGCATCTGTGGCAGGTGAGAGTAACTATTGTTTCTGCTTTGGCCTTCACCTCAAGATAATTCCCCTGGTGAGTCACTTGCAGTCGCCCTCGCACCGGAGTAAGAGTTTCTAAATCGGGGATAAATTCTTCAAAATCAATGACCTCTTTCCGCTCAGTTTTTGTGAGTAGATGAGGGATATAAATTCTCTCCATAATCTTTTGCCTTCCTACTTCTTGAATTCAAAGGTCAAAAGGAATAGTTAATTTTTAACTTCTTCCTTCTTCCTTCTTCCTTCTTCCTGATTTACCGTCAGCGCAGCCGCACTACCAAACGCCGATCGGGTTCTTGTCCTTGACTGTAAGTTTCTATATCCTCACATTCGCTCAAAAAGCTGTGGACTTGACGGCGTTCTGCCGAAGACAGCGATTTGAGTTCAAATTCAACTCCCGTCGATCGGGCTTGATCTGCTGCGTACTCTGCCATCGAGCGCAATTCCTCTTGGCGGCGGATGCGATAGCCATTTAGTTCAACTGTATAAGGAATTGACTCCTCTACTTCCTGACCTATATTCTGAACCGTATTACAGAGGTACTGAATGGCATCTATTACATTACCGTTTGGCCCGACTAAGATTGCAACTTGTTCTTTAGTCAGATTGCTTTCATCTATTGTCATCCAATAGCAATCTTCTCGTTGTTCGCATACCACTTTGGAAGGAATTGCGGACAGTTGTAGCAATTCTTCTAACCATGCCTGTCCGCGCTGCATTTGAGAGTCTTTCATTGTTGTTAAAATCAAGCCTTTTTCTTAGAACGCTTGGGTTCAAATGGAAGTGCATCTAATCCTTGTTCTTTTTGGGTTTTCGCCTCTGCTTCGTCCACTATTTTTTGCAGGTTTTCTGGCAGCGGTTCTCGCGACAAAATAAACGATTGAACTGTTTGGAAGATGTTAGCAATCAGCATATACATCAACACGCCTGCGGGCAGCGGGAAGAACAAAAACATCCCTGAAAATATGACTGGCGTCAGTTTGTTGACTGTAGCCTGTTGGGGGTTGTCGTTTGGCCCTTGTGCTTGTCCTGAAAGGGTTTGGTTGATATACAAACTGATGCCGAAGCCCAGGATCATTACCAAAATATCCCAGTGGATTGTACCGTCTGAGTCGATCGCGCCAACGCGACCTAGAGCTTCAATAAACAGGAATCCTTTGTTACTAGCCAATCCGGGGATTGTGCCTTGAACTGTGGCTTCACCGGGCGCTAATGCCGTGATGTTTCCCTGTTCATCTACCTTTATCAGATCTTCGCCTTTGATGACTTTCCAGCCGGGTTCAAATTCGATTTCGCTCTTATTTTCAGCAGCTAAAACTTTGAGAGGTTTGCCCTCTGGGGTTTGAAAATTAATCTTGGTTGTGTCGCCGACTGCGAGTTTGTCGCCGCCTGGAATTACGCCCACAACAGGAGCATGAAAAGTACCTGTGACGTAAATATTTTGGGGCGGTGTAGCAAAAGCTTGCGGTTGAACAGTTTCGATTTGCTCTTTGGGCAAAACTTGAACGTTGACGCTGTAATTTATGTCAGAAAACGGCGAACCCCTGAGCGTTGCAAACAGTGCAAACAGCACTGGCATTTGCAGCACCAAGGGGAAGCATCCTGCTAGAGGATTACCAAATTCTTTGTATACTTTGCTCATTTCCTCCTGCTGTTTGGCAGGATTGTCTTTATAGAGTTTTTGAATTTGATCTACTCGCTCTTTCATCAATGGCTGCGCTACTTTCATGCGCCGCATATTGCGAAGAGAGCCTGCGTTGAGAGGATAAAGAGCAAAGCGAATCACGAGCGTCAGTGCTACGATCGCTAAACCGTAGCTTGGCACGATCCCGTAGAAAAAATCTAGGATCGGGAGCATGAGGTTGTTGGAGAGAAACGAGATACCGAAATCCATTCGCTTTGAGTTAATTTAGGTGCTCTATGTTTGCTGTTGAGAACTATTTTTACCCGCTGAAGGCGAGCCGCCTCATTTTTCAGGGTTTTGTCTCTATCTTAGGACATTGCCCGTCGATCGACCGCCCGGTCTGC
This sequence comes from Microcoleus sp. B5-D4, assembly GCF_036705145.1. Taxonomy (NCBI): domain Bacteria; kingdom Bacillati; phylum Cyanobacteriota; class Cyanophyceae; order Oscillatoriales; family Microcoleaceae; genus Microcoleus; species Microcoleus sp. B5-D4. The sequence continues at coordinate 23,204 of NZ_JAUBTV010000053.1, forward strand.
GGGTTTGTTTTAATGAGTTTGCTAATACTCGCACTCACTTTACCCTGATTTGAGGGCGAAGCGGTTCGCTTATTTAGCTTGGGCCGCGTTTGCTTTTTGAGCGGCTATGGGCAGTTTTTCGTTAATGTAGTCATACATTGCTCGAAATTTCGGCATAGCTCTGAGTTCCAAGCGACTGCCATTTTTCATGGTGAGCACCATGTCTCCGTAAGTCCCGAAACCGCGAGGTACTGTGACGATTTTGACTATATCTGAGTAGATAACGTCTGTCTGTTCGCCCCCCATCCAACCGCTAGTTACGGACACTCGGCGGCTCGTGATCCGATACCGCAGCCACAGAGCCCGGACAATTGCTCCTACTGCTAGGGGGATTCCCACCACAGTCAGCCCCAGGAGTAAATTGAGGATCAAGTCTCCGGGCGCGGGGCCGCCTTCATAATATACTTCCTCTCGAATTCCCATCTAGTACCTCGGCTTCTACCAACAACTGCTCTAATTCTTGCAGAATTTCTGCATAATTGCACTCTTGTGCGATCGGACGCACGACAATTACTAAATCCCACCCGAATTTTAATCGGGGCAATAGCTGTCGCAAAGCTGCCCGAATCTGACGCTTAATCCGGTTGCGAACTACAGCGCGTTTGCTGACTTTCAGGCTGATGGAAATGCCTGTGCGAGTCGGCTGCAAGGATTTCTCGGCTGTCGGTTTGCTTAATTCGACGCTTTTTGGTTTACGCAGAGCTCTTAAGCTGAAATGAGCCGAGTTACGGCGCATTCCCTTGCGGTATACGGCGTTGAAGTCTTTTCGGTGCTTAAGTCGGTTTGTATCGGGCAACATGGCGTAGGGCGATCGTTGAGGCTTCTCAACCTGGATGCAGTGCTAGACTGCGAGGCGGTGGCGACCTTTGCTGCGGCGAGCTTTGATTACCAATCGACCGGTTGCGGTACGCATTCTGGCGCGAAAACCGGATGTTCTTTTTCTTTTGCGGCTGGTTCCGTGCAGGGTTTGCTGTGTCATTTTGATTTCTCCCGGCTTGTTACTTTACTTTTGATTAATATTCACAATCTTCTAGTATACCATAGAGTTGTTTTGTTGGCAATAATGTTTTTATGGGTTGATATGTATTGAGAGTAAGAGTGAAGTTGCGATCGCAGTTAAAGTAGAGTTATCAGCTCGCTGTAGTTTTAAAGCTCATTGTCGTTCTCAACTAAATTTCAGCTTTAGACCTTGAAAAATTTTAATAAGCTGCAATGCCATACACGCCCAAGCTTGACTTATCTAAGTACGATCTGCTCTCTGCAAAGGAGAAGCTCTTTTCGTTTGTTTGCGAAAAAGCAAAGTCTTGGGGCCAGGATCCCAATGCAGAATGTGTCCTTCTCTCCCCCAAGCAATCCCATGATATTGGTCTCGATCGATTATGGCGTGTTATGTGGGAGTCAGGTTCATATAATTGGGGCTTTTATCTCTCTTGTGGTGGTGTTACGTTCGTCAAATATGATGGAAATTGGGATACTTCTGAACCTGAGATTATTCTTGGCGAGCCAGATGGTTGGTATCTAGAACCCCATTATACTTTTGATGTTGGCTTCGTTCCACATACTACTTATGCAGACTTTGAGGACGACCAATCAAATACAATTATCACGATCGCTAATTTTATTTCTGAACAATTAATGCGTGAGATTGCTCGTCATCCCAAGATTTTACAAACGATCGAGAGGCGGCGCTTTGAAGAATTCATTGCTGAATTGTTTCACGGTTTTGGGTACGATGTTGAGTTAACTGGGCAGACACGAGATGGTGGCAAGGACATAATTGCAGTCAAAAATGTTGATTCGATCAATCTGCGGTATCTAATTGAATGTAAGCGCCCAGATCCAGGAAATCCCGTGACTGTTTCTACTGTTCGTGAACTGTTGGGGGTAAAGGCTGACAACTCAGCAACTAAAGCTCTTCTTGTTACTACCACTGACTTTACGAAAGACGCAAGATCGCTCATTGAACGTCATCGCTGGCATCTAGAAGGCAAAATCTATAATGATATTATTGCGTGGATTAACAACTACAATCGCATAAAGGGTATTGAATTGTAGCAACCGCGACATAACAACCGCGCTGCACCGGAACGTCCTAATATCGATACCTTGCGATCGCAGCATTTCCTCTAAGCGTTCTACACGTTGCTGGACTTGCTCCTTCGCCAGTCGCTCTTGCTCCTTCGCCAGTCGCTCTTGCTCTGTGCGTTGTCTTTCCCGCTCTGTTGTATGCCGGAGTCTGTCAGCCAAATGCGCCAAATGCGCGTGTCTCTATCGCGGCGGACTAGGCCTGTTTCTTCCATGCGATCGATCGCGCCTGTCAGCCTCCCGCCTACCTGTTGCAGTTTGTCGCCAATGCTGGAAGTCGGCAAACCGTCTTCTTGCCACAAGCCCAAAGGGTGCAAGTCGGTTTTTTGGCGATCAACTGCTACGCTAAAACCGGGAATCCGCCCTCTGCCGGATATGTTAACAATTCTTATTGTTCTTAAACTAGAAAGAGTAAATCTAGTTCGCGATCGGAATTTATGTTGCTTCCACCCGACCAACGCACCAAGTTAGACGACACCGACGACAATTTGTTCTATTCCAATCCCCGGTTTGTAACGCACGTAGACGATGGATTTATTCAGCAACTAACCGATTTATATCGGGAACGGCTGAAACCGAATACTCGGATTTTTGATATGATGAGCAGTTGGGTTTCTCACTTGCCCGACGAGATGCAATTTGCCCATGTTGAAGGGCACGGCATGAATGAAGACGAGTTGGCAAAGAATCGCAGACTGAATCATTATTTTGTGCAGAATTTGAACGCAAATCCCAAATTGCCACTGCCGGATTCAGAGTTTGACGCGGTTGTCAACTGCGTTTCGGTACAGTATTTGCAGCACCCGGATGCGGTTTTTGCCGAGATTCACCGGATTTTAAAGCCTGGTGGCGTAGCAATTATGAGCTTTTCCAACCGGATGTTTTATCAAAAGGCGATCGTGGCTTGGCGGGAAGGTTCTGAGGGCGATCGGGTAGAATTAGTCAAGGGTTACTTTGATTCTGTCAAAGGAGCGAACATACCCGGGTTTAGCAAGCCGGAAGTAATTGTTCGCAAGGCTAACTTGCCGAGTTTTATGCAAATGCTGCGAATAGGAAGCGGCGATCCATTTTATGCGGTAGTTGCTTACCGCCAAAGTTAGGATATTTTGGGCAGTAAGGACTTTAGGACTTTAGGTGGAGATTGAAAGCACTAAAGTCCTTACTACAAACCGATCGAAAGCTACGCTTTTTAGGTTAGGATCTATTTAATATTTGCTCCTAAAATATGGAAAACCAACTTTTGCAGCGCATCACACTCGATCCCAATATATGTCACGGAAAACCCTGTATTCGCGGTCTCCGATATCCAGTCGAGTTAATTCTTGAATTACTCAGTTCTGGTATGAATGCTAAAGAAATTATAGATGACTATGACGATTTAGAAAATGAGGATATTCTAGCTGCTTTGCTATTTGCCGCGCGGCTGACTCAAGTGAAAAGCATATACCGAGTATTAGTGTAATGAAGTTTTTGGTAGATGCACAATTACCACTACGTCTTGCGCGCGTGCTGCAATCTGCTGGTTGCGATACTATTCATACTAAGGATTTACCTCGACGAAATGCAACTCGCGATTCAGAAATTAACTTGCTTTCCATCCAAGAAAGCAGAATTGTTATCACCAAAGATAGAGATTTTCTCGATTCATTTATGATCGAGCAGCAACCTTACAAGCTGTTGATATTGACTACAGGCAACATAAATAATAACCAACTTATAGACTTATTTGTGAATAACTTGCCGCAGTTGGCTGAACTCTTTCAGGAACATTCCTTGATAGAAATGAATCGCGATACAATTGTAGTTCATCAGTAATAAATTAGGGTGACACCTGGATATGAAACCATATCACCAAATATCTATTAACGAATGCGGCGAACCTTTAGTCCCGATTCCACCAGAACATTTTGCCTTTGAAATCCCGCACCCTTATCAAAAGTTGGGTGCACCCTATCACAACAGCAAAGCAGATTCCCCTTTCTACTTGCGGCAAGGAGTTGTAGATAGTTTAATCGCCGCTCAAACCCAGCTACAGCAAAATCATCAAAATTGGAAAATTCTGATATTTGACGCTTATCGGCCGGTGGAAGTGCAGCAATTTATGGTAGATTATACTTTTAATCAAATTGCCATAGCTCAAGGCTGCGAATTTCCGGTTTCCGAAGACAAACGCCAAGTGATTATAGAACACGTATATCAATTTTGGGCAGTACCGAGCCTCGATCGCGCGACGCCTCCCCCTCACAGTACAGGTGCAGCTTTAGATATAACTTTACTAGATGAAAATAATCGGCGAATTGATATGGGCTCTCCGATTGATGAAATATCAGAACGTTCTTATCCCGATTATTTTTGTAATAGCAAGGAGCCGCAAAAACAGGAATATCACCGCCGCAGGCAAATCTTAAAAGATGCGATGATAGCTGCGGGTTTTCAGCAACATCCTAACGAATGGTGGCATTTTTGTCTGGGCGATCAGATGTGGGCTTGGTTGACAAATCAAAACAATAGTGGTAGTCAATTGATAGCCCGATATGGCCGCTATTAAAAGGGTACGCAATTAGATCTGGACTGACGCACTCGCAACCTTAAGAAACCGGGTTTTTTGACAAAAAACCTCAGCTTTTAACTGCTTCCTGTGGCAATAAACCTGGTTTCTGACCGAAAGCATCCAGGATACCCGCCACGTGATTCATCCGTCCAGAAATAAAAAACCTGTATCCGATCAAGGAGCCCCCGAATTTATCTCGCGCAAGTCAATGCTTTAATTCTAAAATCTAAAATCTAAAATCTAAAATCTAAAATCGATTGACACTCTATGCGTCCTGGACTATAAAAGTTCGATCGACATAAATCAGTTGTATCCGAAGACACGCCAACTATTGCCAGCGGGGTAGCGGTGGTTTAAAATCAACGAGAGCGAACAAGTGCAGGCAAATCAAGCAAGCACTGCAAACCCTAAAGGATAACTCAGAGTTCACCAAATGAAAGCACTCATCCTCTCTGGCGGTAAAGGAACACGCTTGCGTCCCCTCACCTATACGGGTGCTAAGCAGTTGGTTCCTGTAGCAAATAAGCCGATCCTGTGGTACGGAATAGAAGGAATTGTGGCGGCTGGGATTACGGATATTGGGATTATTATTAGTCCCGAAACCGGGGAAGAGGTGAAGACGAAAACAGGAGATGGATCTCGCTTCGGTGCGAAAATTACTTATATCTTGCAAGCAGAGCCGGCAGGGCTCGCTCACGCGGTAAAAGTTGCCAGACCGTTTTTGGGCGATTCTCCGTTTATTATGTATTTGGGAGATAACTTAATTCAGAATCAGTTAGATCCGTTTTTAGAGATTTTTAACACGCAGAAACTAGACGCTCTGATTATGCTGCGTCCCGTTTCCAATCCCTCTGCTTTCGGTGTGGCAAAAGTTGATGAGAAAGGCAGAGTTTTGCAGTTAGTAGAAAAACCCAAAGTTCCGCCGTCAAATTTAGCACTGGTGGGAATTTACTTTTTTGCTCCTACTATCCATGAGGCGATCGATCAAATTCAACCTTCGCCCCGGGGGGAACTCGAAATTACAGACGCTATTCAACAACTCATCAATCAGGAAAAACACGTAGAAGCCTGCAATTTAGAGGGTTGGTGGCTGGATACGGGGAAAAAAGACGATTTGCTGAGTGCAAACCAAATCATTTTAGATAGCCGTATCGTAGCTTCAACTGAATTAACAGTAGATGCAAAAAGTCAAATTATCGGGCGAGTGCAAATAGGAGAAGGAACGGAAATCATTAATTCTACAGTTCGCGGGCCAGTGGTAATTGGGGAAAATTGCCGCATTGAAAACTGCTTTATCGGGCCTTACAGCAGTATTGCCGATCGCGTGACGATGATTGATGCTGATATCGAACACAGTGTAATATTGCAAGGGGCGAAAATAGTTGGCATTCACCAGCGAATTGTTGACAGCGTGATCGGGCAGCGAGCTCAACTCACCAATGCACCGGCTCGTCCAAAAGCTCTGCGGTTTATGATTGGTGATGACAGTCAAATTGAGTTAACTTAAATTGAGATATTGCCAATATCGGAAGCAATAATCTTGATTTAACAAGAGATAAATGTTCTTGTGGGGTGTAGGGGTTGGGCATCCTGCCCGCCCTGGAACAGGCTTTCCGGCCTGTTCCACAATTAATTACAATCAGGGAAACAGGAAAGATGCCTGTTCACAATTAGTTACAATGATTGAAACAGCAAAGATGCCTGTTCCATAATAAGTCAGAGTAAGTTATCTCAAGGAGAGGAAAGTTTGGAGTACGAAGAAATACCAACTCAACAGATAATACATAAATTGCGGCAAACTTTGGAGCCGCGAATTGGTATTGCTGAGTTGTCGCTGTTGGGAACAGAAAATAGTGCGATTCCCTTCGGGATAGCTTCGCTTCACGCCCAAAATGAAGATGACGAAGATATCGCCCTTTTAAAGGCAGGTTTCGACATTTATAACATCCCCATTACCTCTTACCAAAGGCGACTCGGTTCCGCAGTCATCGTCGTTAGGAAAATAGTCCGCAAATTGCTCAGACCGGTACTCGAACGACAAGTAATTTACAATTTTGCTAATACCCGGGTCGTGCATACATTAAGCACACAGTTGCAAAAATTGCAAGAAAATCAACAAACTCTCTTTGAAAAAATTGAATCGGAATTCAGCAGCGAATATCCCGAAGTTACAGCACAGCTTGAGACTCAACAAAGAGCGATCGCAACTTTTCAGTCTGAAATAGAGCAAATTAAAGCAGTGCAGCAGCAACATACTGCTATTTTAGAGAAGATTACCGCTCAATTGCTCGATCGACAAAAATAAAGCATCAAAGATGACCCAAAATAATTTGGTCACAAGGCCCCAGATTTATTCGCGAGAGCAATGCTTCAATGCTTCAATCAAAAATCGAAAATTATTCAATTCCTCAATCTAAAATCCTAAATCCCAAATCGAAAATTCCTCAATCCTTCAAATTTTCAATGATTCAATCCCAAATCAAAAATTCTTCAATCCTTAAATTCCTCAATCTAAAATCTAAAATCTAAAATCTAAAATCGAATGACTGCACTGCCAATATGCTCCTTAATTATAGTCAACTATAACGGTCTGCGCCACACGAAAGATTGCTTAAAATCTCTACAAAAACTTGCGTATCCCGAACAACAACTAGATTTAATTGTAATTGATAATTGTTCTCAAGACGATTCCGTTAATTCCCTGCGCGAACTATTTCCCAAAGTTCGGATTTTTGTCAACTCCGCCAACAACTTTGCTAAAGCCCTAAACCTCGGCATCAGCGAAGCAAAAGGGCAATATATCGGCTTTCTAAATAACGATGCTACCCTTGACAGTCGCTGGTTAGAGATTCTGGTAAAACGGCTAGAAACTAATAAAGAAGTAGGTGCGACTAGCGGCAAATTGCTGTTTAAAGACGGGCGAATTAACAGCGCCGGTATTCAGCAATTACCTAATTTTTATTGGCAAGATGTCGGCTTTGGCGAAAAAGATGCGGGACAGTACGATACAGAACGGGAAGTCGAAGGACTTTGTTGGGCGGCGGTGCTTTTTCGGAGAGAATGTCTGGAAGATGTCGGGCCAATAGATGAAGATTTTGTGATGTATTTTGAGGATGTAGAGTTTGCCAAACGCTGCCACAAACGCGGTTGGAAAATGCTTTATACTCCCGCCGCTATCGCCCATCACGAGTATCGGGGTTCGAGTAAAGGAAGCAAACTTACCGAGTATTTCTGCAACCGCAATCGTTTTTTGTATTTGGCAAAACATGAACCGTTGCAATTAGTCAAAGGAATTCATACTTCGGATTTTTTTACTAACAAGCAGTACGATTTGCTGTTCGAGAGTTTATTTGTAGCGATTAAAAAACTGCTAGATTATCAGAAACCAGAAATCATCGAAACTGTATTGCCGCAGTTGTCGGAAAAGTTGGCGGTGATTTACAGTCGGATGAAGATCGATCGCATTTTATCTCGGTTACAGGTGGTTCGGGGCGATCGCAAAATGTCGATCGCTATTTACGATCACGGGCTACATTTTATTGGTGGCGGTCAAAAATACGTCGCTACCCTCGCCTCGCTGCTACAAAATGAATTTGACATTACTTTTATCGCCAACAAACCAGTTGCTGTTTCCGACTTAGAATCGTGGTACGGACTCAACCTTTCAGGATGCAAAATTAAAATTATGCCCTTGGCGTTTTACGAGAAACGCGGAATGCAGTGCATCGATTCCAGCATCATCGTGGAGGATATGGAAAATCCCTTTGATGAAATTGCCAGAGAAAGCAAAAACTACGATATTTTCATCAACGCCAACCAACTGGAAAAAGTTAAACCACTGTCGCCAATTTCAGTATTTTTTTGTCACTTTCCCAATACCTTCCGCAACCGTCACTTTGCTGTCGATGATTACACTTTCATTATTGTCAACAGTCAATTTACCGTCAAGTGGTTGGAGAAACGCTGGAACCTACAGCCAACTTTTCTGCTTTATCCGCCGATAGAAATGGCAACAGTTAAAGTGCCGAAAGAAAAAATAATTTTGGCTGTGGGACAGTTTGAAGCTGGGGGAACAAAAAAGCAAATTGAACTAATTAAAGCTTTCCGCAGTTTGCTAGCAGATTATCCCGAAGATTTTCAAGGATGGCAGCTAATTTTAGCCGGGAGTAGCATTCCGAAAAATCCTTATTTAAAGACTGTTCAGAATTTATTGAAGCAAGATTCAAGGGCGATCGAGCTAAAAGTAAATGTTGACTTTGATGAGGTAAAATCACTTTATGCTAGAGCAAGTATATTTTGGCACGGCTGCGGTTTGGGTGAAGTCAATCCTCAAAGATTTGAGCATTTCGGGATGGCGACTGTGGAAGCAATGCAAAACAGTTGTGCTCCGATTGTTTTCAACGGCGGCGGCCAACCGGAAATTGTCGAACATGGGCGATCGGGCTTTTTGTTCAATACCGTTGAGGAACTGTGCCAGCATTCACATCAACTAATTGTTAATCCCGATTTGCTAGCAGAACTTCAAGCTGGTGCACAGCAACGCAGTCAGAACTTTAGACTTGCACATTTTGAGAAAAAAGTCAATAGTTTTTTTGATATTATTCACCAAGAGTATGCTACAATTCGGCTGCCAAATCCGGCCGATATAGCTCAAATGCTCGATATGGAGCGCGATCTATAAATTTCGTAGGGGCGGGTTTTACCAACAATATTAAATGATTACAAAGAATTTATATAAACCCGCCCCTACACCGCCAATAACTTACATCAAATCCGACTTTTGTGCAACCATAAAATCTAAATTTTGATTGTTCGTTGGGTGGGGGCGGGTTTAGGAGATTATGGGTTTTAGGCAATTATTGTTGGTAAAACCCGCCCCTACAATTGGGATAAATTTTGGTTGGGTGGGGCGGGTTTAGGAGATTATGGGTTTTAGGCAATTATTGTTGGTAAAACCCGCCCCTACAATTGGGATAAATTCTGTTCGATAAAATCATGTCTAATTCACTGTTAATCAATTTGTCCTTCTTAACTCCCGAACCAACCGGAATCGGGACTTATGCCACTAATCTTTTCCCGCAACTGCAACAGCTAGAACCAACATTACTCGCTTCCCAGCAAATTGACAATTATACTTGCCACCAAATTCCCGAAACTCTGACACCGAATCGCGGCCCTAAAGGACAAATTAACAGACTGCTATGGACTCAGTTTGAGTTACCTAAAATTTACAAAAAATTGCAGTCCACCCTGATATTTTCGCCAATTCCCGAAGCACCTTTGTATTCCAGATGTCGCTACATCGTCACAGTTCACGATTTAATTCCTTTGCGATTTCCCCAACGGTTTTCTCGATTAACAGCTTATTTCCGCTACTACATACCGCAGGTATTGCGGCAAGCAGAACACATCATTTGCGATTCTCAAGCAACGGCGGCAGATGTTGCTAACTTTTTCCAGATTCCGTCTAAGAAAATGACCGCAATTCCCCTAGCTTGCGATAATATTAATTTTAGATATCTCGACTTGCCCGCCAAAAATTATTTTCTTTATACCGGCAGACACGATCCTTACAAAAACTTGGAAAGATTAATTGCTGCATTTGCGAGTTTGCCCGATCGCACAAACTACGAATTGTGGCTAGCAGGGCCTCCCAATGCCTACACGCCGCAGTTGACAGCACAAGTTGAAGAATTAGGTTTACAATCTTTGGTAAAATTTCTCGGTTACGTTCCCTATTCTCAATTGCCCGTACTGATGAATCAGGCGATCGCCCTAGTTTTCCCTACACTTTGGGAAGGATTCGGCTTACCAATTTTAGAAGCAATGGCTTGCGGCACACCCGTCATCACATCCAACCTGTCATCAATGCCAGAAGTAGCCGGAGATGCCGGATTATTAGTCAATCCTTACAGCGTCCCAGAAATAGCCGAAGCCATGCAAACAGTAGCCACAGATTCAAAAGTGCGATCGAACTTAAAAACTGCTAGTTTAGCCAGATCATCTCAATTTAGCTGGCACAAAACCGGAAAAGCAACCGCCAACATATTACAGCAATACCTTTAAATCTCCCCTCTCTTCCTTTCTCCTCTCTGCGTCCTCTGCGCCCTCTGCGGTTAAAAAAACTCCCACTCAAAAACCGCAATCTACATATTATCCCATGCCCAATCCCCAATCCAACCTGCTCATCAACCTCTCCTTCCTAATTTCCAAACCAACCGGCTTAGCCATCTACGCCAAAAACCTATTTCCCCACCTAAAATCCCTCAACCCAACATTACTAACAGCGGAAAAATTTCCCCATAACAACTGCTACCAAATTCCCGCCAACCTAACACCAGAACAAGGAACCAAAGGACACATCAACCGATTGCTGTGGACACAAACCCAACTCCCCAAAATTTACAAACAGCTAAAATCTAACCTATTATTTTCCCCAATTCCCGAAGCTCCTTTATTTGCAGGTTGCCGCTATATAATTACAGTACATGACTTGATAGCGCTGCGATTTCCCCGCCGCTTCGATCCTCTGACACCTTACCACCGCTATTACATTCCCCAAGTGCTGCGGCAGGCTCAACACGTCATTTGTGACTCTGAATCAACTGCCAAAGATATCGCTAATTTTTGCAAGATTCCTAATAATTTAATTACGCCAATTTTCCCTGGATATGATAGCAGTTATTTCCGTTTTCTAGATTTACCAACAAGCAATTATTTTCTTTATATCGGCCGCCACAATCCTTATAAAAACGTGCAGCGAGTTGTAGCAGCCTTTGCTGCTTTGCATCATAATTCCGAGTACGAATTGTGGATAGCAGGTTCGGAAGACAAACGCTATACCCCGCTGCTGAAGAGGCAGGTTCAAGAATTGGGATTGGTCGATCGAGTAAAATTCCTAGATTACCTCCCCGCAGCCGACTTACCCAAAGTCATCAACCAAGCGATCGCCCTGGTTTTCCCCAGTCTTTGGGAAGGATTCGGGCTCCCCGTGCTCGAAGCAATGGCCTGCGGCACTCCTGTCATCACCTCTAACCTGTCTTCAATGCCCGAAGTGGCGGGGGGGGACGGCGCCTTATTAGTCAACCCCTACAGCGTCGAGGAAATTGCCTCTGCTATGCAAGAGCTTGCAGTCGATGCCAAAGTTCGATCGCAATTGCGGGAGCTCGGTTTAGCCAGAGCCAAACAATTTAGCTGGGAAAAAACAGGCTTGGAAACTGCGGCTATTCTCGATCGATATCTTTAACAAACAAAGGCGAATAGCCCAACACGGATTTGGACACGGATACACGGATGAGTCGGGGGGCACTCAAGGCAGGGCGGGCACTCAAGGCACCGCCCCTACAAGCCTTTTACTTATTGATACCCAACTGATCGCCGCGCTTGTACTGCTGATAAGCAGCAAAAAACAGCCCCGCCAGAGTAACAAAGATTAGACCCAGAACAATACCTGAAAGCAGCGGTTCTACCATGAGAGCTCCTTAACGTTAAGATTTAACAACCTATTTTTAATATTACCAGCACTTACACAGATGAATTTTCCCAAAAGCAGCCTTCCGTGGGGCTCAGACCTTGCTCTCCCCGCTGCGAACGATTAAGCTATGTTATGAGAAATAAATTTTCTTGTAGATACTATTTTTAATTGAACCCCTTTGAATAACCAACTTGCCAGGAATGAAATTAAAAACCCGATCGAGCGGCTTGCCATATTTGCGCTAGCGGTGTTGCTTGCCATCATGTTGGCAATTATCACAATACGTCAATTTCAAGTAGCCGATCCTTACGTCAAAAGCGTCCTATCCCTCACTGGCAACCCGTTTCAGGGTTCCGCCATCTTTCAAATGAACTGTGCGGGTTGTCACATCTCCGTTTCAGACAGTCAAGTCGGGCCCAACTTGCACGGAGTTTCCGATCGCAAATCCGAATTGGATCTGATCCGGCAAGTCACCAGCGGGCAAACCCCACCAATGCCGCAGTTTCAACCGAGTCCGCAAGAAATGGCCGACTTGCTGAAGTATCTCGAACAAATTTGACCAAAGAAGGGGAACGGAATTCGTTCCCCTTCTTTGGCTGACACTCGAAACTTTGATCGGCAGACTAAACCAGCAAGTTAAAACTCTGAGCCGATAACTGGCTCGGCTGTACGCCCGTCAGTATAGCCAAAATCTGGTCGCTGTTGGCAATTCCGATCGCCGTTGAGCCGTTAGTTTCGGTTAATGACAGTTGATTGAAGTCCAAGCCTCCCACCAACTCGATCGAATCAACTCCTGCGGTGAAGTTGAAAATCGTGTCAATTCCTCCGCCCGCTGACAAGACAAAGCCATTGCTGCCACTGCCACCGACGAGGGTATCGCTGCCAATGCCACCAAAGAGCAAGTCATCGCCGGTGTCAGCAAAGAGCAAATCATCGCCGCTGCCGCCAATTAAGGTATTGTTACCCTCGCCGCCGCAGAGAGTGTCATTGCCTTGATCGCCAATTAGCACGTCGTCGCCAGCGCCTCCCAAAATTACGTCCTCGGCTTTGCCCCCGTACAATAAGTCATTGCCTTCGTCGCCAGAAAGAGAGTCGTTGCCACGATTGCCATAAATCGTATCGTTACCGCGATCGCCAAAAATCAGGTCAAACCCTTTGCCACCAAAGAGAGTATCGCTATCGATGCCTCCGAAGAGAGTATCGTTGGCTATATTGCCATTGATGTAGTCGCCGCCCCCTCGACCAAAGATCAAATCGTTGCCGATCAACCCGAAGATAGAGTCACTGCCGGCACTACCCACGATCGTATCGTCGCCGTTAGGGCCATTGATCACATTACCCGCTGAAGGAGTGCCGGGCTCATTGGGAGTAGCGATCCTGGGGAAGTTCTCAGGGCAAACCAAATCTGTCGGTACAGGTGCAGGCGTCGGCGTCGGTACAGGTGCAGGTGTCGGCGTCGGTGCAGGTGCAGGTGTCGGCGTCGGTGCAGGTGCAGGTGTCGGCGTCGGCGCAGGTGCAGGTGTCGGCGTCGGCGTCGGTGCAGGCGTCGGTGCAGGCGTCGGCGTGGGTACAGGTGGCAGTGGCACTGGCGGCGGAGTCGGAGTCGGAGTCGGAGTCGGAGTCGGCGTCGGCGTCGGCGCTGGGAAGTTGCCGAAGTTGATGCCGCTGACAATAGCGCCGGAAGTTAGGGTGATGTCGGCGGGTTCGGGTGTGCTTTGGGTAAACCCAGTTTGGTTGACTTCCCTGACGCGGTAGGTTCCCGGCGTTAGGTTGGCGAACAGGTAGTTGCCAGTGTTGTCTGTGGTAGTAGTAACAGGAGCAGTTCCAGCTACGACATTGGTTAACTGAATTTGGAAATTGGGTAAACCCGGTTCTCCAGCATCCTGAGTGCCATTGTTGTTGGTGTCTTGGAACTTCAGACCTCGGATCGCCCCGGGTTGGGGCAGGAAGTTGCCGAAGTCAATGCCCGTGATCTTATCTCCACTCTTAACCGCAAAGGGGGCGGGGTTGGGGGTCGTCTGCGTCCAGCCGTTTTGCTGAACTTCCCTTACCTGGAAAGTACCTGCGGGTATGTCGTTAAGAGTGTAGTTGCCCGTGGCATCGGTGATGGTAGTCGGTTCGCCCTGCTGAAACAATCCATCCGGAGTGATACTGTCGAGGAAGATTTGCCAGTTAGCTAGCCCCAATTCTCCGGCATCCTTAATGCCGTTGTTGTTGAGGTCATTGAATTTTTGACCGCTGATAGTGGCCGGCTGGAAGTTGCCGAAGTTGATATTAGCGATGTCTTGACCGCTGGTGACAGTGATGTCGGCCGGGTCGGGGGTAGTTTGCGTCCAAGTAGGCTGCAAGACTTCCCGCACCTTGTAGGTTCCTGCTGGCAAGTCGAGGAATTTGTAGCTGCCGGCGGCATCGGTGAGGGTGTTCTGTTCCCCGGTGTCGAGAGTGCCGTTGTTATTGGGATCGAGGAAGAATCGCCAGTTGGCAAGCCCTAGTTCCCCGGTATCTTGCACCCCGTTGCTGTTGAGGTCATTGAACTTCAGACCACTAATCGAGTTGGGTCTGAAGTTGCCGAAATTGTTGTTTTGGGAATCTGTGCCGCTGGTGACGGCGATCCTAAACGCGCCTGAAAGGGTAGGGGTGGCTGGGTTGACGGGGGGCACAGTTTGCGTCCAGCCTGTTTGTGGCACTTCCCGCACTGTATAAGTGCCGGCTGGCAAGTTGGTGAACTGGTACTTACCGGCGACATCGGTGACGGTGGCGTTGGTGCCTGTTTCGGCTGGTACGGGGTCTTGCACGCCGTTGGTGTTGGCATCCAAGTAAATTGTCCAGCCTCCTAGGGGTGGTTCTGCTGGCAAATCTTGAGTGCCATTTTTGTTGAGATCGTTAAATTTAATCCCGCTGATTTTGCCTAGTTGGAAGTTGCCGAAGTTGGTGGGAGTGGCTGCGGTGTTGGTGATGTTGACGCCACTGTTGGTAGTGATGCTGCCAGTGGGGGCAAGAGTTGGTTGCCAATCAGGCTTTGGCACTTCCCGCAGGGTGTAGGTGCCGGGCCCAACGTCGGTAAAGGTGTAGTTGCCGGTGGGATCTGTAGTTTTGGTTTGTGCCACTGTACCGGTGGCGGCGTTAACTAACTGAATATCAAAAGGAGTTGCCGGTGCTACCTCTCCCGCGTCTAGGGCAGCGTTGCCGTTTTTGTCCTCGAATTTGGTACCGCTAATGGTGATGTTTGTGAAGATACCGAAGTTGGTGGGAGTGGCTGCGGTGTTGATGACCGGAGTACCGCTTAGGGCGGTAACGGGAATTGCGGCAGCGGGAAAAGAGATCCTAGAGCCGGCTGGCGCCGTGGCTTGTATTAAATATTTGCCCGGGCCTATATCCGAGAAGAGATAATCTCCGGCTTCGTCAGTCAATACCGGCGCACCCACGATCGTATCTGTGTCGGGTTCTAGCGTGTTGTTGTTGTTGGTGTCTTTGTATAAAGTGACCCTGACGCCGCTTAATGTGGTGTCGGTGGCATCTAAAACGGCGTTGCCCGCGACATCGGTGTAGGTTTTGCCTGCGATGGATGTCAGTTGGAAATTGCCGAAGTTAGCACCTGTAACATCAGCAGTACCAGTTGTCACCGTTGGTCTCAAAGTCTGCACCCAATCGGTTTGTAACGTTTCTCTGATCTCTGTATTGGCCTTAGTATCCGTGAGAGTGTATTGGCCCAGAGTGGCAGCAACCGCAGATGTTACATTAGTCTTCGTACCTGCGGTAATAGTCCAGCCGCCTAGACCTGGTTCAGTTGCCGCGGCACCTTGCAGGCTATCCCCGTTAAGGTCGTTGAATTTCTGACCCACGACCACAGGGCCGTACTCGTAAGCACCGATGTCAACACTAGGTTTGCTGACAAGAGTATTGTCGATTTTCCGAGGGAAACCTGTACCGCGTTGGTCAGTAGTTAAACCGGCCGCTGTTGCGTCGGCGCTGTTGCCACCGCCAATGGCTTGGTTAGTGCTAGTTGTGACCGGGCTGTTATCAACTAGGGCAAGGGTGAAAGGAGCCGGAGCCGTTGCGCCATTCAATCCGGCAGAGCCGACTGGTGCTAATACATTTGTCAAAGCACCGGTTAGTTGCTGAGTCGCTGTAAAACCAGTGCTAGTGCCGAGAACCCCAATCAGGTTGTTGTTCCCGGTGAATGTCCCGGTAACATCTGTGTTGGTAGTAGCAACGTTGCCAGCGACGATCGTGTTTTTGACTGTAACTGTACCGCCGTTGTTGTAAATTCCTCCGGCATTAGCAATCAGACTAGCCGGTGTGCCAACTGTCGCGGCTGTTGCAGAGTTATAAGCGATCGTATTATTGGTCAGAGTAGCTGTAGCACCTAAGTTGACGAAAATTGCACCACCAGCAGCTTGACCGGCACCTGCGGCAACATTACCAGCATTGCCACCCGTAACTGTGTTGCTATATAAGGTGCTGTTGGTCATGGTCAAAGTGCCACCGCCAACAAAAATCGCGCCGCCTAAACCTGCACCGCCGCCGCCAGCAGTAGCACCAGCACCGCCAAAAGTGCCTCCTGCGCTTGCACCATTGCCACTACCGCCACCGCCGCCGAAGCCGCCAATGCCTCCTGCGCCGATAGCACCAGGCGCCGCACCTGTACCAAAAGTACCGCCAGCACCACCGCCGCCACCAAAGGCGCCAGCACCGCCAACACCGCCATTGCCACCATTACCTGCAATACCAGTACCAGGAGGACCGCCAAGGCCACCGGCACCACCACCACCGCCGCCACTACCGACAACACTACCAGCACCACCAGCACCACCAGCACCACCAGCACCACCGTTTGTGCCGCCAACACCAGTACCGCCAGTGCCGCCAATACCGCCAGTACCGCCAGCATTACCAGTACCGCCAGCCTCGCCATCTTCGCCAACCCCACCGGCAGCGCCATTACTTGCTAGACCATTTCTACCATTTCTACCATTTGTCCCTGCTGTGCCTCCAAAGACAGTAGCCAGATCCGCGTTACCACCCTTGCCACCATTCCCCGCCGCACCTGCACCGCCAACGGCAGAGTTATTAGAAAAAGTAACTCTGTCAACTGTGACTGTACCGCTGTTGATAAAAAGTGCGCCACCTAATCCCGCAGCGCCACCACCACCGATGGTTCCTGCGTTGCCTACTGCTTTTGCGGAATCAATGGTGAGGTTTGAGATGTTAAATGTTGTGTTATCAACTACGAAGGCACGGTTGTTATTGCCGCTGATCTTGAAACCGCCGCCAACAATAGTGGTGGTGTCGGTAATTCTCGGCAATTGCCCTGCGAGGGTAATATCGCCAGTGAGAGTGATCGTGTCACTGCCGCTGTTGATGTTGGCAACATTGATGGCATTTACCAGTCCGTTAAAGTCGCCCGTAGTTTGGTTCAAGTCAGCCAGTACGCCACTATAAGCTTCCCTCGCCTCAGCCGAAAATGCCAAAGGTGTTTCAATGTTTCCCGTAGTTACTTCGAGTTCCCAATCTCCACCCAACGCAGCATTCCCAGTCAAGTTATCGGAAGCGGCAATATTTGCCCCGGTGAGCTGGCTCAGCCTTTCCACAAATGCAACACCTGCTTCTGTGGCGGCGACGTTGCAACCGTAAAGCAGAATTTCTGGTTTAGGCGTAATTGAAGAGTTCGAGTTTGCTTCGGCTGCTGGCAAAGCAAACCATTTTTCTAAATAATTGCGGTAGCTTTCAATGTTGCACAGATTTAGTTCTGTCGCTCCCAGTTGTAAGCTGGCTGCTGCGCCGTGAGACAAAATGTGGACGGCTGCAATGTTTTTCCGCTGTTTAAGTGTTTCGGCGATTTGCTCGATGCCGTCGCGATCGGCTTTCAGAATAACAATTTCTGTATCGGGATTGACCGTTTCTGTTAAACTTTCGCAATCTTTAACTTGTGAATCAGCAAAAACTATCTGGTGTTTCCGTTCTTTATAGAGTTCCACGTTCAAATTCTCCTGGTACACGCACACATCAAATTCATATCACAAACCAACCGCAGCAATGATCGATCTTTTTCCAGCGCGGATGAGAGTCGTTGGCGAAGCCCTCGAAGAGGATCGCCCCTAATTTAACCTAAAGGGAATATTGACAAAAACTTTTTTTTATGCTCCCCTGTCCTAACTGAGTTAGTTTGATTGTTTAGAAGTTTTAAAGGGGGATATTGTTCCGGCTGTTACAACAATGTTGGGGAAGACTTGCGCGCTGTTTATTGATATACCAGAGATGGAGAAAACACCAGATTTTATAAAAATTGTCAATCTAATAGTTAACTGATGACGATCGATATTTGTTAATCAAGAGTCATCAGTCACGTTTATGAGCTGTAAGCTGATATTATTTGGTAGTTGGTGGCTGCTGAATGATCTGTATGTGCGCTCCTCTTCGAGGGCTTCACTAACGAACAACTCCACTCAAATTGCTTGGTAGGGAGGAATGCAAGTTTTCTGAGTTTTATGAAGGCTTGCATTCCTCACGAGAACCTTGATAAATGTTATTTATCAGGCAGAGATAGGCTGACTCATGAGTAACATTCCTGGAGACTATTAGAATCAATAAACTGACTCGAAAAAATTAAAATTAGGCGGACAGTCCAGAATATTAACTCCTCTGCCATTTGGGTGCGTCCAAGACTCACTAATTACCAAGTTTCTTCATCAGGATTATTGGAATTGCTCCAGATTTCCACATCTAAATCATTGAGATAAATCAGAGCAGTTTCAATCTGTTTACTTGTACCGTTAAGTTCCAAATCAAACCAACCGTCATCTAAAGTTTTGACACCCAAAAAAGCGGCATTAAAATTCACCGTCAAACCGTATTCAGAAATCAGGTTAGAAATCACAGGTTCCTGATGGTATTCTTTAGGAACACGAATGCGAATGCGGGTTTGAGTTGGTCTGCTGTCACCACTATCAGAGTGGGGAATATCTGATTCTTGGGTTCTGTGAAAATCGCCGATCGCCTCAAATTCCGATTCGCTAGTATTGTTAGCTAACATTTGGGACTCCTAATTTTTGTTTCAGTTTACACTTTGCATTAATATCTTGTAGGATATGTCGCTGTGATATTTTCGAGCTTCCAACCAGATTGTCGATAGCGCCGCACCTACTAAGGACTCGTTTGAGGGATGAGGTTCACAGCCCGCACCCTAAAGCCCTACTGACTAATGACTAATGACTAATGACTAATGACTAATGACTAATGACTAATGACTAATGACTAATGACTATTCTTCAACTTCTTTGATCCTAGTTTTTCGTTCTAAAATCTCCTTAAGCACGAGGGTAACAACTGCTAAAAGACCTAGAACTACCGCCGCCGAAAATGCGGCTTGCGTCGCATACTGCTTGTAAGCATCCTCTACAAACAAAGGCAAAGTTTGCGTTTTTTTAGCAATATTTCCCGACACCACAGAGACGGCTCCAAATTCTCCCATTGCTCTAGCATTGGTCAAAATTACTCCGTAAAGCAATCCCCAGCGAATACTCGGAAGCGTGACATTCCAGAAAATTTGCCAGTCATTTGCTCCCAAAGTTTTCGCCGCCTCTTCTTGATCTGTCCCCACTTCTTCCAAAACAGGAATCACTTCGCGCGCCACAAAAGGCAAGGTAACAAAAGCAGTAGCCAGCACCATTCCAGGGAAGGCAAAAATAACCTTAATATTCGCCGCCTCCAGCCACGACCCGAACCATCCCAGCCGACCGTAAAGCAGTACAATCATTAAACCTGCCACTACGGGAGAGATGGCAAAAGGCACGTCTAAAAGGCTGATTAATAGCGTGCGACCCGGAAATTTGTTGCGGCCAATTACCCAGGCTGCACACAAACCGAATACTGTATTTATAGGCACAACTATCAGAGAAATTACCAGGGTAAGTTGCGCTGCGTGCAGAAAATCCGGCGAGGTTAAGTTAGACAAAAATGGCTCAAATCCCTTTCTGAAGGCTTGGTAAAAAACGTTGAGAGTAGGGATAAATAAGACAAGAGCGAGATAGCCGATCGCAATTCCGATTAAAGTTGGTTTTACCCAAGCTTTTTCCTGACTCCGACTAGAACCTGCGGGCGGAAATGTGTAATCAGCGGGTGAATTGATATTAGCCGTCATAGCGTCTTCTCCATGCTTGTAAGAGATTAATTGCGAACAGCATTGCCAGGGAAATACCTAACATGACAGTGCCGATAACTGTTGCTCCTGCATAGTCGTACTGTTCTAACCTTTGGAAAATTAAAACCGGGGCGATTAAATCTTTGAACGGTATGTTAGAAGCTACAATTACAGTAGATCCGTACTCGCCAACCGCTCGCGAAAATCCGAGTGCTACTCCGGTTAAAATAGACGGAAATAGCGGCGGCAAAACTACTCGCCAGAAGGTTTCAAATTGAGAAGCACCTAAGCACCAAGCTGCTTCTTCGATTTCTTTTTCCATCTCGTTTAAAACTGGCTGTACGGTTCTAACTATAAATGGCAAGGAAATAAATATCATTGCTATACCTACGCCCAAGCGAGTAAAGGATATCTTGATTCCCAAAGGTGCAAAAAGCGAACCAATCCAACCGTTATCGCTGTAAACTGTGGCGAGAGTTAAACCTGCGACGGAGGTGGGCAGTGCAAAGGGTAAATCGACGACTGCATCGACAATCCGTTTTAAGGGAAAGTCGTAGCGGACTAATACCCAGGCAATTAATGTGCCGAATACTCCGTTAATTAATGCCGCAATTAATGCCGTAAAGAAGGTGACATCGTAGGCGGAAAGGGCGATCGGACTGGTGGCAATTGCCCAAAATTCGGCGGGGTTTGCTGTGCTAGCTTTCAGCAGCATTGCTGTAACTGGGAGCAATAGCATTAAGCTGAGATAGCCTAGGGTGATTCCCCAAGGTAATGTTATTTTGCCGATCGCCTTTTTGATATTTTCGATCGGAGATTGAGGGTTACTGATTGCAGATGATCCAGCCATAAGTCAATAGTTGTGAGTGGGAAAGAATAAGTGCGCTCCGGGGCTGGTTTTACCAATAATAATTGTCTAAAACCAATCATCTCGTAAACCCGCCCCGACCACTACTGTCTAATTGAACCTTGAATTTTGTCAAAAACAGCTCCGTCATCGAAGAATTTCTTCTGAATATCTCCCCAACCTCCTAAGTCTTGAGCTGTAAATAGGGTTTTGATGGGGGCATATTTTTGGACAAATTCTGGTTCCGCCGCTACTGTCGCATCTACGGGGCGGAAGCCTACTTTGGCAAATTCTCGCTGAGCTTCTGGGGTATACAGAAACTTGACAAATGCTTCTGCGACTTCGCGAGTACCGTGTTTATCAACGTTTTTATCGACGATGGCAATCGGATTGTCGATCGAAACATTGACTTCGGGAATACTATAAGTCGGTTTTTCGCCTTTCTCACCTGCCAGAAGAATCTCGTTTTCGTAGTTAATTAAGGCGTCGCCTTGGCCTTGTTTGAAAAATACATCGGTGGCTTCGCGGGCGTCTTTAGTCAGGATGGGGACGTTTTTGTAGACTTTAGTAGTCAAGTCTAATGCTTTGGTTTCGTCTCCTCCGGTTTTAACAACCGAGCCCCAGAGTGCGAGGAAATTCCAGCGGGCAACGCCTGATGTTTTAGGATCGGCAGTAATCACTTTTACTCCGTCTTTACTTAAATCTTCCCAGGTTTTGATGCCTTTGGGATTGCCTTCGCGGGTGACTATTGCTCCTACGGATTTGCTGACTATGCCTTCGTTGGGGACTTCTTTTTCCCACCCGGGCTCAATGAGTCCGGCTTTTTCGATTTTTGCGGTGTCGAGGGCGAGGGCTAGGTGTACGATGTCTGCTTCTAAACCATCAATTACGGCCCGAGTTTGGGAACCGGAACCGCCGTAGCTTTGGTTGAAGGTGACGGTTTGGCCTTTTTCTTTTTGCCATTGTTCTACAAATTTGGGAATTATGGCTTCGTGGGCGGCTTTGGTGACGGCGAAGGATACTAGGGTTAATTCTACATTACCTTTGTTGGCTGCTGGGGTAGCACCGCCTGGAGTGGCTGCGGGATTGTTTGTGGTTCCCTGGCCGCAGGATGCAACGGCGAGACTTAAAGTTATTCCCACTAAAAATAGCGATACAAATCTTTTCATGGCAGTAAATGATTGATTTGTGCTGGCTGATGGCTGTTGTGGCCAGTGAAGGTGTTGAGTTAGGCGTTGCCATGGGCTCATTATATTTGTTCCTCTAGATAAAGTACGGTTATTAGGTCGGAATACCGTAATTATGGTTGTGAAGTACGATTATAGACAAGAGCGAGTCAAAAGGCAACAAAAAAAACAAATTGGGGGAACTCAGGGTCGATCGCATATCCTGAAGTCTTTTCCGTCGGTGTTTTCGAGTCAGATTCGGGGTAAAATGTAAAGTGTATAAATAAATATTATTATTAAGTTAAGGTGCTAAGCTGGCGCGGCTGCACGATTCGCCTGCATGATTCTCCTTACATATACAATCGGCCGATCGCCCAAATGTAATAGCCCTGCCAAGAGTCCCCGCCCCAGGGGGATATGTCTGACTCGCGCGATCGTCCTTAAGTAAGAAAAAGTTTTAACTGGTATGTCCTTACCCCGCCCAGTCTCAGACACCCTAATTGAACTGTTGAAGCCTGTAGCCTCTGAATTGGGAGAAAGATTGGGAGCAAGCGCTGTCAACGAACGCTATGCAGAAATTGAGCCCTCTGGTTCTTCAACTTTGAACCAGCAAATCAAAAAAGACCCCCGCTGGATTAAAGCACAAGTGAGATATTTGCAGCGGCAGCAGGCCAGAGAACAAGAATTAATCGCCCTCGCCGACGCCGAAGAAAGGGTAAAGGAAGAACGGGCTAATCGAATTAAAGCACAAGAAGTAAGAGATAAGCGGGCAATTAGTCGGCTTTGCCGCGACTTAATGCGGGAGTTTCAATCAGAAGCAATTCGAGTTAAGCTGAACGAAATTCAAACTATTTGGGACAGGGACAACTGGTTTTCTAATTTGAGCAGGCAGGAAACTGAACAGATTTTGCAGCAGCAACAGCACCGATTGCTGCTGTTAGTTGCTCCCGCAAAAATTAGCCAAGATTGCCCTGATTCGTTTCGCCACAATCTGAATATCGAGCTGCCGGCTAAGTTAAGAGCTTTTTTGAACCAGCACTACCCCCCGCACGGAGATTTGTGCCCGGTTCAGTTTTACGGAGACTATTTCAAAAAATCCATTTCCGATATTGATGTGGAGCGGTTGCAGACTGTGTTGTCTCCCGTCCCTACAGCTATACTGTACAGCGATATCAGCGATTATGAAGTTAATTTTCATGTTGGTTTTTGGGGAGTCATCAATCAGAGCGTTTCTCTAGTAGCGATGCAGCCTTGGAATTGGGAAGAGGTTTATCAACAGTTGGAGGCAGAGGGAAAAGATAGAAAGGTGAGCCTGCGGATTATTCGGCAAATAATTGTGACGATTCACAAGTTATTAGCCGCTTTTTTAGCTGATTTGTATTATTTAAATATCGATTTTACTCACGAACCTCAGCTATTTAATTTAGAGGCGGAATTTGCCCACGAATGGTTTTCTAAAGATTGGGCAAAACCGTATATTGAAACTCTTAAAGAAATTCAGGATCAGCAGCGAATAGTCTATAAGGGAGAGATGCGGCGGCTGGCGCTGCGAGAGGCGAAAGCTAGGGCGGAACGCCAGCGTTTGGAGGAGGCTGAACTCAAACGCAGACAGGAAGCTGAGGCGGCAGCTAAGCGGGTGAAGGAATTAGCTCACAAATTAAAACATCAGAAATGGCGGTGTGTATATACGCTGCCGGGACATTCATCGTTTGTGAATTCTCTGGCGATTAGCCCTGACGGCAAAATTTTGGCTAGCGGTAGTTGGGATAAAACTATTAAGATTTGGGATTTAGAAACCACGGAATTAATTGGCACTCTGACGGGACATTCCGATCGCGTAAATTCGGTTGCTATTAGCTATGACGGAAAAATGTTGGTCAGCGGCAGTTCGGATGAAACAATTAAGTTTTGGAATTTGCACAACGGTGATTTGCTGTGTACTTTTCCGGGACATTCTATGGAGGTGAATTCGGTGGCGATTAACCCGAAGCGCCAGGTAATTGCTAGCTGCGGCGGTGCTGATAATACGATTAAGCTTTGGAATTTGCGGAGTGGTGAGTTGCTGCGGACTTTGAAGGGTCATTCTGACAATGTGAATGCGGTGGTTTTTAGCCCAGACGGTAAAAAATTGGCGAGTGGCAGTTCGGATGCGACGAGCAAGGTTTGGGATGTGGAAAGCGGCAAGTTGCTGCGGACTCTTTCCGGGTTGAATGTTGGGGTGAATTCTGTGGCGATCGCGCCCGATGGTCAGATTCTTGCTAGCGTCAGCAATGATTATACGATTAAGCTGCGGAATTTGCATACGGGGAGTTTGTTGCGGATTTTAAATACTAATTCTGGGAGGGGAAAGGGTGTAACGAATTTAGGAACGAATGAGGCGGTGCATATTTTGCAGAATTATGTGAGTCGGGGCGAGTCGGTTGCTATCAGTCGGGACGGTTTGACTTTGGCTAGCGGGTGCGATGATAATACGATTAATATTTGGAATTTGCAGACGGGGGAGTTGTTGACCAGTCTTAAGGGACATTCGGGTACGGTGTACTCGGTGGCGATCGCACCTTCGGGCAATTTGCTCGCCAGCGGGAGTGCGGATCAGACGATTAAGATTTGGCGCTGCGATTAGTTAATTGGCAGTGGGCTGTGGGCAGCGGGCCGAGAATTCCGGTTTTGCCCTTACGGGGAGGGGTTTTGAGCGAATTTGAAAAAAAAGTTGGCTGGGGGGGTTGCGCTAATGACTATAAGTTTGCTATATTAATTTTCACTGCTGGTGTAACTCAGTTGGTAGAGTAGCTGATTTGTAATCAGCCTGTCGCAGGTTCAAATCCTGTCACCAGCTTTATAGCTCAAACCAAGGTTAGATAAGACTTCTAGCCTTCTGCTCATTTCTAGGTATGAAGTGGGTCTAGAACTACAATACCTGTTTCATACCCACTAAGCTCTTCAAGCTAGGCTTTATAAGTAAATCAAAATTATTTAGATAGAAAGATAATTACTGCCTAATAATTCTACTTGCCTAGACCCTAAGCTGTCACATCTCACTCTATCCCTCTTAAATCGAGTTTTAAGGTTCCTCTACACAATAAATGTAATTCATACCCATACGTGCCTTATCGCTCCATATAGCTCAATCTAGAGGTATATAATATGATTTGTTTTAGTTATAGAAACTTGAGTTTGCATTGAAATAAATTATGTAATAAAAGCACATAGGGAAAGCTGGTTACTCTAACCTCAACCATTTAGCTATCGTCTCTACTCTGTTCCTAGAGATTCTCATATTTCATATATACTTTCCTATATCACTTTTTACATATAATGTCCTATCTTAGTAGTGTATATATACCTGTTTTATTTGTTTACATCTACTAAATATTCATTCTTTTTACTGACTTAAGTCAAAGGTTGAATGCTTTTAGTAGAAAGAGCTAGAGTAAATCACCACATTTACTATAACTAGAAGTTTATTGCAGGCTACTCTCTACTTTGAGACCAATATTTAGAGCATCGTGCATAGCTTCTAAATGCTTCAAGATATCTTTGGAAGTAGTAGATTTCCAGTTTGGGTTCAACTTTCTAATGGTGTCGTACAGATACTCAGGAGATTTCTGCAACCATGCTTCGATATTGCCCGCTTTAGAATCTAGTAGAATGTCAATTAGTTGAATCTTTATTCTGTACATCCACTTATCTACATGGGAATCGTACAAAGCATCAGGAGTTAAAATGACACCATTACTCGCTCTAAACCCAATTGGTAGCTTAGTTATTTCACACATCCAGTCTAGGGTGTGTTTCCAAGCAACTCGATCTACTTCGGGTGTTCCTGTTAGGGTTTTTCCTGTGAAAACATAAGCTAGACGTTCTGGATTAGTATTGAGAACCTGATTACTTCCTACTTGTATATACTCCTCATTCTTTTTTGACCAATTCGACCAATTCTCACCGATACTAATCACTAAATTCTCAAGGTCTTGAATAGATAAAGGTTTTCCAGTATTCAACCAAATTAGTTTTCCCTTATCTACTGCGGAATCAGCGCTAAAGGGTGTTAAATATTTAACAAAGTTATTCTTTATTGCACTCCAACTCTGCTTAGACCGTTCTAAACCGATAATCTCGGCAACTTTTTTCTGTTTACCTACCTTGTTTTCCCCTACTAAAGTAGAGAAATTGCGAGATAAGAAAATATTGACTAAATGACGTAATTGATTCTGCGCTTCTGCTACAAAACGCCCGTCTCTTACTCTTAAAAACTTCTCAAAAACACTTCTTTGCGAGAAATTTAAGGTAGTAGCCACCTTAGTAGATACTTTACCTGGGTTTTTTTCATCAGTAGCAGGCATTTTAGCTGTCAATAACTGAGTAACTTGGATTTTTTCTTCATAGATGATATCTAGAAAAAATTTTTTATTTTCCTCCCGTATTTTTAGCTCTACTCCAGGAAATTTGGCGTTAAATTTCGGATAAAGATATCCTTGTAACTCCTTTAAAGTTGGTTTTTGCTTTGGAAATTGATTTTTTAGATTGGAAGGAACCAGATTAAGCCATTCGACCGCACTACTTACCTTTGTAGGTATTCTCTTATGTGACATGAAATCATCTAGAAGATAGGTAATACTATCGTCTACTTGAGAGAGAAAGTATACCTGCCCTAGAACATATCTCGAAAAATACAGATCCGTAGTAGAAGGTCTATAATCTGCATTTTCTATCCCTTTTTTGACTAGCTCCGTGCATTCTGCTAAGACATTATTATTTAGTTTTTGCCGACTCAAAACCGAGCTTTTTAGTTTTTGCAACTTTGCTTCACGGATACCTATTTTTTCTATCTTCTTAGGATCTTGAGATTTTGCAGCTAATCCATCTAGTCGAGAGAGTTCATTATTTATCGGCTCTATTATTAGGTTAAAAACCTCTTTCTCTTGCCAGTAACCTTCTATCGCTTTATTAGCAAGAAAATAGAGTAGAGGATAGCTAGGAATGTCCTTAATAGGTAGTGCCTCCAGTTGCCAATGGTCTTTATAATTGACCAATGTTACTTTACACGGGACATTTGCTATCATGCCCGACCATTCTAGAGAGTTTTGGGCTATTAACTTTACATCTGATAGATTAGTCAGCTTTGTTTTTGGTGCTTTTGGAATACGAGACTTTACCTCCTTACTTATGGCTATACTACCATCATCATTTATAATAGATGTTTTGGGTTTAATGTTGGAATGTACGAAACCCTTGACCTCTACGGGAGAATTCACAAAATCACTATGTGCATTCTGTTCAAACTTGCTAGTATCTACCAATCCTTTTGCTAGTTTATATTCTTTTTCCCAATTAGCAAAACTTATTATTTCAATGACTTTAGAGCGAACTTCCTCGAAATCGTTATTAAGAGCGACCTCTTTATTTAATAAATAAAACACATAGTAAAGGATGTTTCCTAAAATATTCTCACTAGCGGGAAGGCACAAGTAATGAACTATATTGGAAAAAACTAGGCGCTGTATTTCAGAGGATTTATTATGATACGAAGATAATGCAAATTTTTGAATATGTTCCCTTTCCTTGTAAAACCGACTCAACCATAAATTAATATCAATTTTATATTGATTAACTAAGCTTTTACCTTGATCTATCCGATCGAGTAAGATTTTACAGTGTCTGGCATCGTCAAGCTGAGAGCATGAAATTTTTTGATATTTAATTATCCCTTCGTCAATAATGTCTTGAATTTTTTTCTGAAACTTTTCTAACCTTTGTTTTTTAGCCTCTGAATCAGTGTTTTGTGTACTGTCATGGCTCTTGGTTCTCCATCTACACTTATTTTTGCCTGTATCTTTGTAATGAGAGAAGTGAGAAACTCTCTCTATACCTTGCTTAAAAAAGACAAGTTCTCCACATTGACCACAAATTAGACCTAGCTCTTCATAAGAGTCATAGTTTAGTCTATTATCATCGGCTTTAAACTTTTCATCCAAAAACATAGATTTTGCCCACTTCATAAAACTTAATCCCCTATTTTGGGTAATTTTATTTAAGCCAATAGAACCTTATAAGAGTTTTAGTAATTATTTAAAAGTTCTCCCAGCATTACCTATGAATTTAACAGTAGTCCTCTGCATATACTGTGACTTAAATCACCTAATTGTCGGAAACCCTAAAATGCTATACCAATAGTTTTAGCTATTTATCAGTAGGTGATTTTATCCTGAGAAGTGTAACTATGTAACTATGTAACTGTAACTCAACTAACTTTAACCCCACATTCCGCAGATATTTAGACAAATTTAATAGTTTTAAATTGGGAGGCATAAAGCCATGGAATCAATATATAGC
>NZ_JAUBTV010000054.1:0-50660 GCF_036705145.1 Microcoleus sp. B5-D4
GCCTGATAATATTCAAGAATTTGCTCAGGTGGTAGGTGAATATCAGTGCTAAACAATAAAGCATTTTTGATTTTGCCCTTGGCTTGAACCTCAGAGATACAAACCAAACAAATTGGGCAATTTAAACAACAACTCCACGCAATCAATGTATATAAGGAAACTCCCGGTTTTAGGTCTTTAACAAAATTAAGACGACTCAAATCATGGCAGTCAACCTTGCCATCATATTTACGTGGAGCTCCCAGTTTCTTTTGTTCACCTGTATAGAGATAGCGTAGGGACGGCATCACTTCTTAACTTGCCAATAAAGTCTAAATTTAAGTCCCGCACAGCCTCCCAGAATTTAGAGCGATAGTAATAGCCATCAGCCACAAAATAACGTACAGAAGTTGGGAAGTAACAACGAGTATTCTTTAGATGTTGTGCATAGTCATCAACTCTTGTGATTTCAGGCGTTGAGCTTTGAGGTTCCTGTTTTTTCCGAGATTTCTTAGACCAGCAATTATTCGGATTTTGTGGGAGTTTTTTCACCGGCTTTATTTGAGTACGTGACGGAGTTTGTTGTACGCTTAAGCTATAAGATAAACGACTCTCAATTTCGACAATAGAAATCACAGAAATTTCCAACCCCTGTTCCGATTTGCCAGATAGACCCTTATAAAAATAAGCTTTGCCGTCAGTTTTTTTGCCACTTTTTCTTAAAAAAAAACAATCAATAACAGCAATGATTGTGTGTTCAGGATTTAAGGCAACACGCGAGAAAATATTGATTAAATTGTGGAAAGTTGAAGCTTTTGAGAAAGTGACGACGGTAGGTTTTTTCGCTCAAATAACTATAACGACTGAGATTCGTGAAGTTGATCTTGCCATAGGCTAGCAAAATAGTTGAGAATAAAGTGATTAAAAACTTCTTTTGGGGTTGACTAATCCCTGGCATTTGTTGTAAGATGGATTCCATAATTTTCATAAGGCAATCTGTTGAGCTTGTGTTTTTTTTATAGCTTATTTTATAGCTTAACCTAAAAGAGCGCCTTTTTTTTCTGTTCATTTTGGGTTCCGATTGCACTCACTTTTTTCACTTCTCTATTTTATTGCGATCACATTCCTCTTTAAAAACTGTCCGGAGTATTGTTATGACCTAGACTAGAATTATTCCCGAATCCTAGGAGCGATAGAGTACATCCTAGGCTTACCATCCTAACTGTCCTGACTGTTGCTATAAGTTTGAATTAAACGGAGATTTTTATTGATGAAGTATAATCGATTTCAAGAATTAGATATGATGAGAGGCTTTGCCGCCTGTTGGGTACTGGGCATTCATTATTGGTCTTTCAATATCATCCCTCCATTTTTTGGATACACCAACTTTTTGGAGTATCTAAAAGTAGTGGGTCGAGCCTCGACGCTAGCCAAATTTTTTCCCCTCCCATTTAATGGTGTGGGCAATATAGTTTTTGATTTACTGAATATATTTTTCTTGCTTGGATATCAGGGAGTTCATATTTTTTTCATTCTCAGTGGTTTTGGACTGGCTTATTCAAGGATTTTAAAACCTGATGAAAGCTGGAGCATTTTTATGAAAAAAAAGTTTTTCCGGCTCTACCCTACTTACTGGATACTTTTAGTTGTATCTTTGATAATTCCTCGGTTAAGGTCTGATTTATTTTTCGGCTATTTTGATTGGTTCTCCTTGTGGAGAAGTTTTCTCATTCTCGATAAAGCAATACCATTTTCTTGGTTTATGTTTCCACTAATTCAATTTTATTTGTGTTTCTTTTTGCTCTTTAAATTTTTACAAAAATTTTCTGTCTCACAGTTTATTTGGGCTGCTTTGTTAATTAAATTAACCTATGCATTTTTAATCTTAATGATAGGCTTTAACCTATTTTTTCCAATAATAGGCGATTTCGGTTATCCCGGCTATTTAGCAATTTCAAGGTTATTTGAGTTTTGTTTGGGAATGGCAATGGCAAAGGTTTATGTAACTAATCCTAATCTATTAATTAATTACCTAACGAAACCAATCACAATAGCCCTAGCAATAATTTGTGAAATAGTGGGTATTATGGGTTCGTTAAAGTTTGCTAATCAGATAAAAATTTTAGGCGTAGCTTTTCCTTTTGGAATGTCTTTTTATGATGCATTTATTGGATTTGGCATATTTGTGATTGTGTTTAATGTGTGTAGAAACTTGAGCAAACTATCTGACTTAACAACGAGATTTTTAACATGGATTTCTCATATTTCCTATGAACTATACTTGACGCAGTTTATAGGCTTAATTATTATAAAAAAGTTTTTTATTGTGCTTGTTCAAGGTGAACCTCCTCTTTTGAGTGCTAGTCGTGCTATTTTAGTTTATGTATTAATGATTCAAATTTGTATAGTTATGGCTTTTTTATTACAATACCTAACAAACTCGATCACAAGTCGATTTAGATTAGCGATGGGTTCCTTTACCTCGGTCATAAAATAACCTAAATTAGTAGTTAATAATCACGTGTTATCAAAAACTAGACTTCTGAATTTGTTGCTCGGGTTTTTAATTGCCCTCAGCCTAGAGTTGTTCAGCGGAACGACAACTTTTGCTCAAAACATCGAAACAATTAAAATTTCCGGTACTGCTGCGGGTGTCAGCACTCGCTACATCGGTGCAGTCGAGGGCAATATCAATTTCGACATCAAAGATTTGCAAGATTTGGGAATTAATACCTACCGCATTTACGGCGGGATGTCCCGGTGGGAAGCCGAAGACGACGACGGTAAATACGGTTGGCCATCTATTGACGAAATTAAGACAAATCCAAATATAATTAATTCGGCGCATTGGGATCAGATTATGACTAATCCGCCCCAGGGTAGCGATTATTGGTGGTCGGGCCAACCCGGTACTGTTTGGCAAGGCAATGCCAGGACGATTTTTAATACTCTAAAAGAAACAAATATTCGCCCAGTTGTCAGTATTCGTAATGTTGATAATAACTGGCGGCCGAGTTGGGCGTTGCAACTGAATCCGCCGCGCACAGGAGAAGATTGGAACGAGTGGTGGGAACAGGTTTTTGCTACGGTTTATTGGCTGAATGTTCGCAATGATTACCGCGTTGATGATTGGGAAATTCACAACGAACCGGATAATCGCGATCAGGGTTGGGGCGGGACTAGGGCTGACTATTTTGAATTGGTTAAGGTGGCAAAAGATGCGCTCGACTTTGTTTATAAAACTTATTTGCCTTCGCGCACTTACCGCATCCACGGCCCGAAAACCGTAGGCGGCCGCAATTGGCCGGCTAGTGCTTTGCAGGAAATACCGAATTATTTCGATACAGTCAATGTCCACAACTACGATGCAGATATTTCTAACTACACCCGCAAAGTGCGCGGCTGGATGAACGGTACTGTCCGCGCTAACTCGCAGCTTTGGGTAGGATAATGGGGAACTTACGAAATTAGCTACGGCGATTTATCTTTAGCTTTAAATTTGATTAAGAATTTGATTCGAGGTTCCCAACCGGGGGATAATTATATTTACGGCAGTCACATATTCTGTTTGTACGACTGGGGAAAGCCGGGACTGCCAGAAGGTTTGCTAGGGGACGGGGGAAAACGGCGCGCGGGCTACTATGCTTTGCGGATGGGAATTAGGGCTTTGCAGGGCGGGAGAGCTAGCTTTTTTCCTATCACTAACAGTTCGGATTTAATGGCAGTTGCAACTCTTGATGCTAGCAAGAATGTTTACTTGCTGGTTGTGAATGACCGACCAACATCTTACACTGTTAATGCTGATATTTCGGAGCTGATAAAAACTGGTAATGGCACGGTGCGGGAGTTCAGTTCTCAAAGAATGGATGAGGTTGTTGGTAGCTTAAGGCTCAAGGGTGGCAATGCGAGTTTTGCACTGGCAGGGAACAGCGCTATTCTCATCAAGTTCGATCGCCAGAATTGAAGATCAAATCCTCTGGGTCATAATTGGGATAAGATAGAATTAGTTATGCTCAGAATTATTTATTTTCTGCCTGTTGGGCCCTGGAACCCTGGAACCCTTGAAGCCTCGAACCCCTAATTGCACAGTTGCAATACCTAAGTCGTCCTGTTGTGATTCCCCTCCTGTCGCTGGTAAATTGGTAGCGTGCAGGTATCTTGCCTCAAACAGAATGCGAGCGAGAGTTCCGTTGAGGGGCAGAAAGTAGGGTGCAGTCTAGACAATCGCAGAAATTCTTGCTCGTAAACCCGCAGCAGTTAGGCTAGGCGAGGAATTACCCGCCCGCTTTCATCTGGGCCCTTTGGCAGATAGCATTGGTTCTGAAAGTCAGAAGCCGTCAACGATCAGGATATGGCACGGAATTAATTTTAAATGCCAAGATGCTGGAAGTAGGGGTGAGTTGAATCGTACAGAAACTTTGAGCGCGCTTGGAAATCTCGCGGGTAAAGCCTCTCAATCAACCTGCTGCCCGCGATCGGGTTTTTCCAACAAATATCACTTTTATGCCCCCTGATGTTTATTCCCTCCCTCAGTCAGGTCATCAACCGCAACCCCCTCACTGTCACGCCTGAGACGCCCGTAGAAAAGGCGATCGAGCTGATGAGTAGCACAGGAGCCAGTTACGTCCTCGTGGTAGAACCGCGCGGGAATTCTCAACTCGGAAATCCCATGAACGGGATTTCCCCACAATCGCGGGAACAGTCGGGTTTCTACAACGGCATACGGCCTGCGCTACACGCAGGAGGCAACGGGCTGCGTCTCAACGGCTCAAAAGCTCCCTATCCGAGCAGCCAGACAGTGCTGGGGATTTTTACAACGCGAGATGTCGTACAGCTAAATTCGATCGGCGCTGCTTTGAGCGGATTTGCGATCGAGCAAATCATGATCAGAACCGTAACTGTAGCCCGAGAATCGGAAATTCCCGACTTTTTTGCCTTAGCTAATCTGCTGGAGAAAAATCAGATCAGCCATTTGCCCGTCGTCAGCGAGGCTGAAGAACTTGTCGGTTTAATTAGCTCTCAAAGCTTGGTGCTTTTGTTGCAGGGAATTGGGGAACCGACACCAAAAGCAATTAGCAGCGCTTCGCCACCTGCGGCTTTCGCGTTCCCTCCGCCGCTGCCAATTGTGCATCAGAAAGTAGAGCTACCCGCAAGTTTAATTAAACTTTATCAAATCCCTCAAATAGCAGGCTCACGAATAATTCACGCTCCTGCTAATTCTTCGGTTCGCTATTTGGCGCAACTGATGTTTAGACACAATGTTAGTTATGTATTAATCACTGAAACCCCCGATCAACACTCGACTGGTGCTGCTCACAATTCCAAATTTACAAATCCCAACATTCACAAACTGGTTGGGGTGGTAAGTTCGCGGGATATCGTGCAGTTACAGGCCCTGGGAAGAGACTCTAACAAAATTAAAGCGGGAGCAATTTGCAGCAGTTCGCCGCCACTGGTGCGATCGCACTCTAGCCTCGAAGCAGCCGTCGCGCTGCTGCAAAAACACTACTGCCAGTTGCCTTTATTAGTCATCAACGAAACAAATCACCCGATCGGGATTGTCAATCCTAAAACTATCCTTTTACAAGCGCTGGATTCAAAATCTCTGCATTCTGGCTTAATCGCTTTGCAGCGCCAGCTAGAATCTAGCAACGCTCAATACAAAAAACTCTCAGCAGAAATACAGCGGACAGCAGCAAATAGCCACGAGATGGCTGAAATTTCTCACCACAGTTTCGTAGAGCGGCAAAATCTCCCCCCTGCAGTCAACAATCAGGGGATTTGGGACTGGAATCTCGAAACAGATGAGTTTTTTTATTCGGCGCGGTGGCAAGAAATGCTGGGCTACCAAGAAGGGGAAATCTCGAATCGCCGATCGGAATGGTGGAGTCGCATCCACCGAGATGATATTGACTCCGTAAAGGCAGCTTTAGAAGAACACTTCGCCCAAAAGACACCGGATTTTGCGGCAGAATATCGGATGTACTGTAAAGACGGCAGCACTGTCTGGGTGCTGAACCGAGGTCAAGTTTTACGCAGCGCTACTGGCAAACCGCTGCGGGTAGTAGGAACTCATACAGATATTACTGTAAACAAGCAGTTTGAAGTCAAAAACCGCGAGCATGATCGAGAACAATTCCATCTATTTGACTCTTTGAAAGCAACAGTAATTTTCCACATAGATGCGGCGGGACTTTGGAAATTTCTCAACCGCGCTTGGACGGAAATTACGAATTATGCGGTTTCCGAAAGTTTGCAAACTAATTTTTTAGAGTGGGTGCATCCAGATGAGCGCGAGCAATGTGCAAATTTATTGGAGTCTTTGCTGTCCGGGAAGTCGGAATTTGAACGGCGAGAACTGCGATTTAAGTCTAAGTCGGTTTCGGAGAAAAACTCCTTGGGAATTCACAGTAATTCCGGCTTTGTTTCCGTGGAACTATTTGCCCAAGTCCGGCGGAATTCCCAAGGCGAAATAGCGGGAATTTTCGGGACTTTGCACGATGTCTACAACCGCCTCGAAGGAGTTGAGGAACTCCGGGAAAGCGAGCGGGCAATTCGATCGCTCTACGAGGTAATGGTGAGCTCGGAAGGCTCTTTTGACGATCGAACGATGCGGTTGCTGGCAATGGGCTGTAGTCAGTTTGGGATGGATATCGGGCTGTTGGGCAGGGTTTTGGGCGATCGCTACGAAGTGATTGCGGCTTATGTACCGGAAGATTTTCCCTTTGGATTTGCTAAAGGAGACGGTTTTGCTTTGAGCAGAACCTTTGAGCGAGAGGTTTTGCGATCGAGCGAACCTATTTCTGTCGAATCAGCCGGCACTACTCAGTGGCGCAACCACCCTGCTTACAGCGTCCGCAAGTTGGAGGCTTTTGTGGGGACGAGGGTAATAGTGCAAGGGCGAGTTTATGGTACTTTGAGCTTTACCTCCCGCACCACTAAATCTCCTTTTAAACCGCTGAATTTTGAAATTTTAAAGTTGATGGGCAATTACATCGGCGCTGAAATTGCCCGCGAAGAGCGAGAGCGAACTTTGCAACGTCAGTACCAGCGTGTTTTACTACTCAAACAAATTACTCAAAAAGTGCGATCGACCTTAGACACTCAAGAAATTTTTCAAACTACCGCCACCCAAATCGGCCGCGTATTTGGTGTCAATCGCTGTACAATTCACACCTATCTTTCCGAACCTTATCCCCATCTTCCTTGCGTCGCGGAATACTTAGAACCCGGTCACGAATCCGCTTTAGATTTAGAACTTTCTGTCACTTATAACCCCTACACAGAAAAACTCCTCGCTGAAGATATAGCCCTGGCATCTCCCGATGTTTTTGCCGATCCTTTGCTGGAATCTTCGGGGCCGATGTGCCGCCGCATCGGATTAAAATCCATGTTGGCTGTTCGCACTTCCTATCAAGGAGAACCGAATGGAATTATTACTTTGCACCAGTGCGATGCAACTCGCCAGTGGAATCCAGACGAAATTGAACTATTAGAAGATGTTGCCGCTCAAGTTGGCATTACCTTAGCTCAAGCACAACTTTTAGAAACCGAAGTGCAGCGACAGCGACAGTTAGCAGAGCAAAATGAAGCTTTGGATCAAGCGCGACAAGCGGCGGAAGTTGCTAATAGAGCTAAGAGCGAATTTTTAGCGACTATGAGTCACGAAATCCGCACTCCGATGAATGCGGTCATCGGGATGACGGGGTTGCTGCTGGATATGGAACTAACTCCTGAACAGCGGGATTTTGTGGAGACCATTCGTACCAGCGGCGATGCTTTACTGACTATTATTAACGATATTCTCGACTTTTCTAAGATTGAATCTGGAAAATTGGATTTGGAACGCAGCCCCTTCGAGCTGCAAAACTGTATAGAAGAATCTCTGGAATTACTGGCTCCGAGAGCCTCAGAAAAAGGTTTAGAGCTGGCTTACTTTATTGATGATTCTGTTCCGAAAAACATTTTAGGAGATGTCACGAGACTGCGCCAAATTTTGGTAAATCTGCTGGGCAATGCAGTTAAGTTTACAGAATCTGGAGAAATAGTTGTGTGCTGTACGGCTAGGCAAATTGAACCGGTAGCTGCTAACAGTTCGCCCGATAAAATTAATATTCTAGCGCCACAACCCCTAGCAATTAACCAGGGAGAGTTGGCACGTAGCAAACAATACGAGATTCAATTTGCTGTCCAAGATACGGGAATTGGTATTCCGCCAGACCGGATGGATCGCCTGTTTAAAGCTTTTTCGCAGGTGGATGCTTCGACAACGCGACATTACGGCGGGACGGGTTTGGGACTGGCTATCAGCCAGCGTTTGAGCGATATGATGGGCGGTACAATGTGGGTTGTCAGCCAGGTTGATCCCCGAAGTTCTAAGTCTCAACCGGGAGTTTCTGCGATCGGACAAAGTATCGCTGGAAGGTCGCCTGCAGAATTTACTCCGCCGTCGATATCGGGTTCGGGTTCGATTTTTTATTTCACAGTGACTGCTGAAGCCAATGACATCGTGGCTGAGGAAAAAAGACCCGAATTTGCCGCTGGTAAGCGCTTGTTAATTGTTGAGCATCATGCCATTAACCGGCAAGTTTTGATCCGGCAGGCAGAGTCTTGGGGAATGATACCCGTGGCTGTAACTTCTGGTGCTGAGGCTTTGGAAATCATCAAAGGCAACTCGCCACTCGATTTAGCTATTTTGGCGATGAATCTACCAGATATCGACGGTGTGGCTTTGGCTGTGGAGATTCGGAAATTTGAGCTGAGCAATTTGTCGGGCGAGGAGGGTCTAAATCCGAATGTCATCAAAGTTAAAAACCCTCGCAAAATAGCACTACCTTTGGTGCTGTTTACTTATTTAAGTAAGGCGGAAGTTTGGAAAAAACTTGAAACTACAGAAGTACATTTTTCTGCTTTTTTAACTAAGCCTTTAAAACAGTCCCAGTTTTATAATGTGTTGCTGCAAGTTTTTGGATATGTTACTGGCAGAAGTAGCAGGGGAGAAGTTTCAAATGTGGTGACTTTGACTTCGGGATTGAAGTATTTTGAAAATTCTCAAGAACAACACCGCGTGCAGCGGACGCCTGCTGTTTTGAGGCAGGCTGCGGGGAATTCTGCTGGACAGGATGGAACTAATTCTAGTCAGATTCGGATTTTGCTGGCTGAGGATAATGTGGTGAATCAAAAAGTCGCTACGCATTTACTCGACAGGATAGGATATCGGGCTGATATTGCGGGTAATGGGTTGGAGGTTTTGGAGGCGCTGAAGCGGCAATCTTACGATGTTGTGCTGATGGATGTGCAGATGCCGAACATGGACGGGTTGGAAGCGACGCGCCGCATTTGTCAGGAATGGCCTGCTAACAAGAAGCCGAGAATTATTGCGATGACTGCTAATGCGATGCAGGGCGATCGCGAAAAGTGTCTGGAAGCAGGTATGGACGATTATATTACTAAGCCGGTACGCCGGGAAGAGTTGGCGATCGCCTTGAGCAAGTGCTCACCTCTGAATCGGGATGAATTGGATGCGGTAACAGAGGAAAACAATCAAGATATTTCTGATGACATTGACAGTGATACTGCGGCATCTTCGAGCGTTCAACCGGGAGCAGATTCGCCGATTGATTTTCATATTTTGCAAAATCTCCGCGAGCTAGACGATGATGAAGACCCCGATTTTTTGGGGGAGCTGATTAAGATATATTTGGTAGACGCACCGCAACATTTAGAAACTATTAAAGAGGCTATTTTTCTCGGCGATGCTGATAGTTTGAAGCTGGCTTCTCACACGCTGAAGTCGAGCAGCGCCAATTTAGGAGCCGTGTCTTTTTCTGCTGTTTGCAAGGAGTTGGAGTATATGGGTCGCGCGGCGGTTGAGTCTGGAGGGGAACAGGTTTTTGATGTGAGTACGGCGCGCGATCGCCTGTTGGAAGCCCAAGCGGAGTGGGAAAAGGTGCGGGCGGCTTTTGAGACGGAATTGGAAACGGGGAAGTTGCGATCGCAAATAGGGTAATTTGTTATATCAATTCCGGTTGTACTCCTCCGGAATTGTTGACTGTTGACTGTTGACTGTTGACTGTTGACTGTTTGAACAATACCGATGCAACCGAAAACGATATTATTTGTTATTTGTTGGTTTTTGGTTGTTAGTTGTCAGTTTCAATGCCCAATGCCCTGTTTGGCCAATGCCCTGTTTGGCCAATGCCCAATGCCCATATTTAACTTTCACCTAAATATGCTTTGCGAACAGTTTCATTTGACTGCAAATCGCTAGCAGTACCAGCGACTACAACCTGACCGGTTTGGATGACATAGCCGCGGTGGGCTACACTTAAAGCCATGCGGGCGTTTTGTTCCACCAGCAAAATAGTTGTTCCTTCAGCATTAATATCGCGGACGATCGCAAAAATTTGACTGACTAACATCGGTGCCAATCCCATACTCGGCTCGTCCAATAATAACAAGCGGGGGCGCGACATCAAAGCGCGGGCGATCGCCAACATTTGCTGTTCCCCGCCGCTGAGAGTTCCTCCTTTTTGACTAATTCTTTCTCGCAAACGAGGAAATAAATTTAATGCTTTTTCCATATCGGACTTGATACCGAGAGTATCGTTGCGGAGATAAGCACCCATTTCTAGGTTTTCTTGCACCGTCATGCGCGGAAAAATCAACCGCCCTTCGGGACTTTGAGAAATTCCCAAACGGACGATCGCCTCTGTAGATAGTGCTTCTAAAGGCTTTCCCTCAAATAATACAGTGCCTTGGCGCGGGCGCAGCAGTCCTTGAATCGTGCGGAGAGTGGTCGTTTTCCCCGCCCCGTTGCTGCCGATTAATGTCACAACTTCTCCCTGCGAGACTGTTAGCGATACCCCTTTGAGAGCGTGGATATTTCCGTAGTAGGTGTGTATGTCTTTAATTTCTAACATGATTACTCTTTCTGCTTTGTGCCTTTTTATATTATCCAGACTAATTATAAATTTTTATTGCATTTAGTGAAAATTAACTTTTTTAGAGTAAGCAGTAATTTTACTTAGAAGAAGACTCAGCGTTAGCTCCCATACCATCTATTTTTAGTAGTGGGGCGATCGACTTTACATAATTTTTACTTAAACACAAGCTTTCTTGACAGTAGCTTTACAAAAATCTCTAAGTATATAGCTAGTATTGATACGTAAGCGCAACCAACCGCTACAAGTTACCAATAACAGCACTTAAAATTTTAAAAATTTAAGGAGATTTACCATGAAATTACATCACAGTACCGGAGCGATCGCATTTTTATTAGCTACTCCTTTAGTAACCGGCTTGACTATAGGTATAGCGCCCAGCCGTGCTGCCATAATAGCAGGTTCTGCCGCCGAAGTAACCATGTACAACTTCAGTCACAGACCGAATGAGAATGGTACATTTACTAACACTTACACTCAGACAATAGCTA
Organism: Microcoleus sp. B5-D4; assembly: GCF_036705145.1. NCBI lineage: Bacteria > Bacillati > Cyanobacteriota > Cyanophyceae > Oscillatoriales > Microcoleaceae > Microcoleus > Microcoleus sp. B5-D4. The sequence continues at coordinate 11,414 of NZ_JAUBTV010000054.1, forward strand.
ACAGCGGTTTAGTCATTAGCAAAGCGAAAGCTGAGGCATTTTTTATATCTAACTGTCACGAATTGCTTGCAGAAAATCTCTCGCAAAGTAAAGTGCAAGGTGACGGCAATAACTATTCTGGTTTAGCCCAAAGTCAAGCAGCAGTGATCGGTGACTTCTCTATCAATGCGGAAGAAACTTTTTCCTTCACAGTTGAGACTATTTTACATCTTTTTACATCTGTTAGTAATCGGCAATCAGAACGGGCTAGCGCCAAAGGAGGTATATCTTTTTCATTGATTGACACTGTTTCTAACATTCTTTTAGACTCATTTCAACTTGCGCTCGGTTTACACTCTTTTAAAGCCCCGGAATTAAGTTCGTCATACAACCTCGCGGGAAACTTTAATCCCACACAAATTAACTTTGGTTTTCTGGATCAAGGTAATACAAAAAGCCTGAGCTTGTATACTTCCGGAGTGTATTCGCGGACTTTTGATAACGCCACTAACTTAAGATTAGTAGAAGTTAAGAACAATATAGTATTGGCAGAAGCAGAACCAGTTCCAGAACCGACTACTATATTAGGGACGGCCATGTTTTTCGGTTTCTTGGCAAAGGGGAGAAAACTTAAGAATCCATTGTCGGAAGTTAAATCCAAAGTTGAGAAATGATGCCAAACATCTAAGTAGGTCAACTATCACTGTTGGATACCCGACTTCTTAAAAAAGTCGGGTATCGGGTTATTCTATATTATCCATTGCCATCTTCTTCTTTTCCCAAATATGCCTCAATCACCCGAGGATTTGCGCGAACTTCTGCCGGAGTTCCCTCGGCAATTTTAGTACCGTACTCCATAACACTCACGCGATCGCTAATTCCCATCACCACTTTCATATCATGTTCAATCAGCAAAATACTCAACTTCAACTCATCGCGAATCCGGTAAATAAAGCGAGTTAAATCAGCCGTTTCGTTCGGGTTCATCCCGGCAGTCGGTTCGTCCAAAAGCAACACTTTCGGATCGGAAGCCAAAGCCCTGGCAATTTCCAATCTCCGCTGGTCGCCGTAGGAAAGGTTTTTTGCCAACTCCGGCGCTTTAGAAGCACCTAAACCGACAAAATCAAGCATAGTGAGCGCTTTTATTTTAGCTTCCCGCTCCTCCAGATTCGCAGTGGGAGGGCGGAGGATTGCACCCAACAAACCTGTTTTCAATCGGCAGTGTCTACCTACTAAAACATTATCCAGCACAGTCATGTTATTAAACAAGCGGATATTTTGAAAAGTTCTAGCAATGCCGAAAGTTGTCAGGCGATCCGGAGGTAAACCCGTGATATTCTTCTGTTCCAAAAGCAACTGGCCACCACTCGGTTTGTAGATACCTGTCAGCATATTAAAAAAAGTAGTTTTGCCCGCACCGTTGGGGCCGATCAAACTGGCGATCGAGCCTTTTTCCAATGTTAAACTAACCTGGTTGACGGCAGTCAAACCGCCGAATCGCATTGTAAGTTGCTGTGCTTCTAATAATGACATTTTGGTTATGTTTCCTAATATTTTAGAGGAGTGCAAGCGGGATACTCGCGAGCTTTCACGCACGCGAGTCAATTTGGGATATTTTAGGACATATTCTCTAGGGTACAGACAAAATAGAACTTAAAAAGATTAGATTCTAGCGAACGGCCAGGGCGATATTGTGCGTGTAAATCGGCAGTCGAAAAGTTTTCAATAACATTGAGATTGAGTTCGTCAGCCAAAGTTGCAATGTTTTCAAACCCAGTAATCCACGGTGCATACATACTTTCGTATTTATCTATGTAATCATTGATATCTTGGTAGCCCGTCGTTCTCAAAATCACCTTTTCCGACATATAATCAAAGGACACTCGAAAATTAGGAACCTTGTCCCGAATTTGTTCTAATACAAATATTACATCTTTTTTGTCAAGCAAGGTAGTGTTGCCTTCCCACAAAAAATATGTCGGTCGCTCGAAATCAACTTCGCTCTGTTTCAGCAAGGAGATTAAACCGTCTTTTACGTAATCGCCGGGAAGGTAGCGAACATTGGCAGTAACTTTGTTAGCTTTGAGAGTTTCTTCTTTTAATTGAAGAGTAGCGCGATCGTCTATTTCAAAATAAGTGACTTTTTCGCCATTAATTCTAGCAGCGCGAGTATCCAAACCCGAACCTAAAATAACTACTTGCTTGCAACCTCCTAAAATTTGATTAGACAAAACATCATCAAAATATTTAGTCCGCAACTTAACCATTTCTTTGGCTGCGGGAGAGTTTTGAGATATTTTGGCAGCTATTTCTTTTGTTTCCTCATTCAGCCAGATTTTTACTACATGATCAGTGTAAAGAGGAATTGCCTCTTCATTCTCTTCTGCTCTAAATTCCGCAACGATAAAAGCAGTACCAGTTACATTTTTCATGGCTAATCTTTCACCCTTACTAAGTAGTTGGTTACAAATAAACATTAGATGGGGACGGGGTTTTTACACCCCTAAACTCCCTTGCATCCTAGATTCTTAGCTAAACCCGCCTACAAAATACTAGGGTTTTTGCCCTTACCTACTTATTGACTTCTCGCATCTGCTAAAGACTCATTGCTCGCTTCAGCATCCGAATGCAGTTCAGCTTGGTGTATTTTATCAGGAATCAGTCCCTCCGGCCGCACGAGCATCATGACAACAAGAGTTAGGCCGAATAGAAATAAGCGCATTTGAATCGGGTCTAAACTGGTTGCCAGAAAGTCTCGCAACTGGGGAATTGCAATCCTGGGGAGTACAAAAGTATTCAGAAAACCCTTGAGGACTTGCGCTAATTGTGGCAGATAAAGTCGATCGGCAGACATGATAATGATAGCCCCCAAAATCACCCCGGTCATGTTGCCCAAACCGCCTAAAATCACCATACACAGGATGATTACCGACACAGAGAAATCGAAAACGCTGGGAAAAATTGCGCTGATATAGGCGGCGTAAAACGCGCCTGCAAAGCCCGAAAACGTCGCTCCCATCGCAAAAGCCGAAAGTTTGGTTTTGACGAGGTTAATGCCCATCGCACTAGCCGCTAATTCATCTTCGCGCATGGCATTCCACGCCCTCCCCAAGCGGGAATCTCGCAGCCGCGAGATCATGAAGTAAGCGAAGACAACTAACAGTAAAATTAGGTAGTACCAGGGAAAGTAGTTGCCTGTGCTGAAAGTGCCGACGATGGGGAGAGATGGACGCCCGATCGGGTTTATTCCCGCTTCGCCGCCGGTGAGGTTAAAAGGTCGATCGCACCCAACCAGACACAGCACCAATTCGGGTTTACCCAAAACAGCAGCAACAATCTTCGAGACGGGTTCGTCGATGCGAATCGCAGTTAAATTCCTAAAGACAACCGGGATAATTTCGCCAAAACCGAGGGTAACAATCGCCAAATAATCGCCCTTGAGCCGCAGTGTCGGAATACCCAGGATTACGCCCGCGATCGCAGCTACACCGGCGGCGATCGGCAGTACCACCCAAAAGTTCCAAGCAATATTTAACTGTCCAGAAGATAGCAAAGCTGTCGTGTAAGCGCCGATCGCAAAAAACGCCGCATATCCCAAATCCAACAAACCCGCAAAACCCACAGTAATATTCAAACCCAGCGCCAGCATAATAAAGATTTGAATCTGTACTACAGTAGCAATCCAGCCAGTCTGAGCCTGAATGTCGATAAACGGAAACAGAATTAGAATAAAAGCTAATGTCACCAGAGTTGCCAGCCGCTGGCGTTCCCCCTGCAAACCCTGCAAAGCACCCATTAACGTAGCTGTCAAAATTGCGATCGTCAAACTGCAAATCCCGTACAGCAGCGTCGTCGGCAAAGCAACAGCAGATTGACCAGACAAAGGTCTAATCAAAACCCCTTCTACCACACTTGCAATTAATAGCCAAACTCCCAATCCTAATCCCCCTAAACTGCCGATAGTTGCACCCATTTTCGGGCTGTACACCTTCTGCTCCCGACAGCTAATAAAGCCCGCCGCCGTACCCATTAGCCAGCCGATCACGGTGCCGCTCCAACCGCCGAATAACAAAACAGTGAAAGAGGCTATCGCCCCTAAAATACCAGTCGATTTTATCGCATTAATTATTTTTTTTGACATAGGAAGAAATTATTAGTCATTAGTTATTAGTCAGCAGTCAGTAGTTAGATGCAAGAATGCTAGGAATTGCAGTTATAGATGCGACTGACACAGGCAGTGCCAATTTCTGCCTCAAGCAACTCGATCGACGGCAGGTTCGGGAAACTGCTGAGCGGGCTAGCTACAGTTTAGAGTCTTTTGAGAGCGATTGTTTCACCACAGCGATCAAAACTTCTAATATACTGGAACTGTTACCGGAACACACTTCAAACGGGCGATCGCTATATGGTACAAGCACCTCAAAAAACTATCACCCTCGACGAGTTTTTGCAACTCCCAGAAACCAAACCCGCTAGCGAATACGTCAACGGTGCGATTTTACAAAAACCTATGCCACAAGGAAAACACAGTACAATTCAGGGAGAACTCATCACGAGGGTTAATGCAGCGGGCCAACCTCACCGGATTGCTTGGGCATTTCCAGAACTTCGCTGCACCTTTGGCGGACGTTCTATTGTTCCCGATGTCGCAATTTTTGTTTGGAATCGCATTCCCCTAGACGCTGACGGGGAAATTGCCAATACATTTAATGCTCACCCAGACTGGACAATAGAAATTTTGTCCCCAGCCCAAAGTCAAACCAAAGTCACAAACAATATTTTGCACTTTTTGAATGCCGGTTGCCAGATGGGGTGGTTGCTCGATCCCGATGAAAAAAACATTTTAGCCTATCCCGCCAGGCAGCAGCCTATTTCCTTGCAAGAACCAACAGATATACTTCCGATGCCCAATATTATGCCGGAAATGCAGTTGACTTTAGGCGAAGTTTTTGGCTGGCTCAAACCAGGGAATATTTAATTTGGCGTACAGTATTGCAGTCAATTGAGAAGCACTATCTTATTACTTGAAAATAAAAATTTACTGCTACCGATCGCCCCATTAAGTATTTTTTCAGTAGTATGATGACGGCGAAGGCTGACTATTTTTCATCCTTAACATATAGTTTAAGCTTTTGCAGCAGGGGTAGTCGGCTTCCTCTCCTTACATAATTCTTCACCCTAGTATGCACGACAATCAACCAATTATGGCGTTGCTTAATCAGGGTATGAAAAAAATAAGTTGAAAATCCAGAAGCTTTGTGGATACTGGTTTCTATGATTGGCATATTTAGTCTTTCATACCGTAAATCAGCAACGCCGAATTTTCAAGCACAAGTCGAGATCAGACAATTAAAACAAGAATTATGCAGGAGAGAACCTGCAACCTTTTGGGGGAGCAGGCTGTGAAGGCTCCCCCTCTTTGCTGGTTAGCGTACTCCACTTGACCAAGATATCTTCCAAGATGTACAGTTAATTAGCTAGCGCTGCCCTTGTCTAGGTTCCACTAGCTTACCGCGTAGTTTTACAGGTCAGAGATTTTTTTATCTCATCACAGCCAACATGAAAATTCCAATTTATAGGAACACCACTTATCTCCTGATATCAATTCTTGTAGTGGCAGCTATTTTCCGATTGATTAATATCAATCAGCCATTTATTGATAGCTTTAGTTGGCGGCAGTCAAGCACAGCCATGATGGCCGAAAATTTCTATCGCAGAAATGGGAATATCTTCTACCCTGAAGTTAGCTGGGATGGGCCAGGGCCTAGCTATAATGGACGGGAATTTCAAACAGTTACTTATATTACAGCCCTTCTCTATACTTTATTGGGACAGCATGATTGGGTGGGACGCAGCGTCGTTGTCCTGTTTAGCTTGTGGGGAATATTTGCCTTCTATCAGTTAGTTTATCGTATTTGGGATCGGGATCGCGCTCTTATGAGTGCCGCAATTCTCGCAATTTTTCCAGGCCATATATATGTGGATCGGTCTTTCCTTCCCGACCCGGCAATGGTGGCATTAGTTGTAACAAGCTTCTGGATGCTGATTGCTTACCTACAAACTGACCGCTGGTACTATTTATTGCTTGCCACCCTCTTTGCAACTTGGGGCTTTTTAACCAAACTACCAGGTTTAATCATTGGCATTCCGATGCTCTATACAATATTTGTTGTCCTGGGTAATCGAGGATTACTGCGTCCGAAAAAGCTGATAGTAATTGGAGTAGCTGCCATTTCCATCCTCCTGCCCGTAGCTGCCTATTATTTGTGGGCGAGGCATCTTGCTCTCACCTATCCGCCTTACCACTTTGCTGGCAGCGGGAACTGGCTTTGGGATCATGGGTTACGGGAATGGTTACAAAAGAAATATTTTATCCCTGAACTTTATCATCTTATTTCTCGGCGGATTTGGACATATCCCATCATGCTCCTTGTTGCTATTGGTTTATTCGTTCCCCCTAATTATAAAGTTTCTACCCAAGAATCAGAGCAGCAGCCAAGTAATGTAGCCGCACGAGTACCAGGGATGTTTCATTGGTGGATACTTGCTTTTGCGATTTATTACTTCATTGGCGCTCAACAGCTCGTCACAAATTACTCGAATTTAAATATTGTTAACCCAGCCGCCGCCGCTTTAGCAGGAAATGGCCTGATAGCACTTGCTTCATTCGCCAAGCGAGCCGGAGGTTCATCTTCAGCATTAGCACTCATAACGGCAATACTACTAATCATTTCTGGAATTGGTTATAGACAGTTAAACGTATGGTGCTATTCTCCTGTGGCAAAAGATGGCTACGAACTAGGGATAGCTTTGCAGCAAATAACTCAACCAAGTGACCTTGTTGTTACTATAGCTAATCGTGGAGGTGGCGATCCCGTCGCTATCTATTATAGTCGCCGACGTGGCTGGGTTTTTCCTCCGGCTATTTATTGGGGTTCTCCTCCTTCGAGTCCTCAAGAGAGCAGGATAAAGAATAGTATTTATTGGAAATATCCCATAACAGATGATACTTTAATTGCCATCTTGGAAGATTTGATTACCCAGGGAGCCGATTGGATGGGAATTGTTAAATATGGCAATAATCAAATTGCCAAAGATAACCCTAAATTGGTTGCCTACATTCAAAAAACATTGGAACTCTATCAAGAAACACCCAACTGGGTTATTTATCGAAGGCCTCCCAAAATTAAAACAACCAAGCGCTCGAACCAGGGTACTTTGGGGTCTTATTTGTCGGGAGTAGATTATTGAAATGGCATGAGTGAGTGGGTCACTGGACAATCCATATAAGCTGTTTTGCATTTAAAGTGTGATACAAGCATTACCGCTGAGGGGGTGACAACTAGAGTCAAAACATTGATAGAATTAATGACATAGCCCTCATACCCCTCGGAAAAAATCGTAGTTTATTGCGCCTAATTCCGATTAATGAGCGTAATAATGTATTGACTTGCATTCCACGCCAACTCCCTCCGCTTCGCTGCGCCCCACATTTACCCTATAATCCCATCCAAAAACTACTATGGCGAGGTATCGAGCGCCCGTATTCAGTTAACCTACCCACATATTTTTGACTTCCCATTGCCTTGATTTTTTGACCTTGAATCCCAGCACAACTTTAAGCAACGGCGTTTGGCGCCATCTGCGAGGGGTTTTTTCGCTCCCGATATCCCAATAATCCGCCTAAATAGTTCCTAACTCCCGTTTTTGAGCTTGATGACCAAAGATATCGTCAAATCTTTGACACCATTTATCAAAGCAGGGGGGCATCGCGGCGGGGGTCGTCTCTTTCATTGCTCATTATTTAACGTTATATGCTTGCTGATACTTTTAATTCAGACAATCCCCGACAATCGGCGAAAATCTTCAGATAGCACACTCATCAGATACGTCTGAGAGTATGGTGGTATCCCACAAAGCTTTAAGAAAAATTCCTAAAGCGCCATTGAAATCGCGAGGTATTTCATAACCGCAGTTGGGACATCTCAAAGTTTTAGAGCCACCTAACTTTCTCTGAATATGACCGCATTTTGTACAAGTTTTGGAAGTATATTCTTCCGTCACTCTAACCAATCTCGAACCGTAACGATTACAGAGATGTTCTAAGGTTTGCGAGAACTGATAAAATGCCCAAGTCATCATCGCCCTCGCCGACTTGGAATTAAGTTTGCGACTACCTCTTGCCACCATTTGAGAAGTTTCAAAAGTAGGTAGGTAAATAACATCGTAATTCCGTGCTAAATAGCTCGCTACCTGCTTGTGAATTTCCGACCGCAGGTTTTTGATTTTAGTTCTAACTTTCTCCATTGCTTGTTTTAGCCGATAACGCAATCGAGAAAACTGACCGCCCTTTGAGCATCCAAATTTTGACTGCATCTTATCCAAATGCTGGCACAATCGCGCAATCTTCCCAAAGTCATGCTTTCCAAATTCAGTAAAAGAATTGCCATCAAATCCAGTCAGGAAACAGCGCAGTCCGGGGTCGAGTGCGATGGTCTTGCCGCCATTTTTGGGTTCTGGAACGTCCATATCTATAGGCATATTTACGAACCAGCGTCCCTTATTGTAGGTGACTTCTACTGCCTTGTCATAGTTGATTAAGCAGGAATCCTGCCCAGTCCAGAGAGGTTTTTCTAGACCTTTGCTAGCATTGAGCATTAGATGACCGTTCTTATAGTCACCCGGAGCGAACTGAATAGTCTGTTTTTGGGCTCGAATTGACCTGAATCGAGCTAATTTCAATCCGACTAAAGGATTGGGTTTTGCCTTTTTTCCTTTACCTAACTGAGCTGGCTGTTTGTCGGTTTTCTTCCAAGCTGTATAAGCCTCGAAAAGGGCGTTGTCCAAACTATGTGCTATTCCCAATTCTTTGCACCATTCCGGGATGATCTCGCAACAAGCGAGTTTTACAGTAACTCCGAAAAGCTTGCTTACCAGAAGTTTTTGAGACTGGCTGATTAGTCTTTTTGTCTACAGTGTAGTAGGTGAACTTTCCTTGATGCTGATTCAGGTAAGCGATTGCATTGTTATACACTTTGCGATTGGCGTGAATTCTCAACATCCAGACTTTCTTCGTCTCCCCCTTTGGGTAAACTCGGTACGTCAAAGTCTTCAATGATTTGCTTTTTATACTTTCTGAGTCCGTACAATCGGCAACGGTCGCCGTGGATGATGGCGAGTATATCTTCAACCATTTCTCTTTCTGGACTAAGTGAACTATTGTTGAGAACCAAAATCTTACACCCGCCCCGCTCTGCGAACCATGAGATAATATCGAATCCGAACCGGCATAATCTATCTTTTGAGGCAACGACAACCATTCCGATGTCGCCCGTGTAAATGTATTCCAGTAGGGTGATAAGACCTTTTCTTTTGAAGTTAAGACCGCTCCCAATGTTTTGGATAATTTCACATCCGGGGTAGCGAGACAGAAGAAAGTCAGCCTGTCGGAGAAGGTCGGCTTTTTGACTTCGACTGCTAACTCTGGCGTAGAGGATGGTTGGTTTAGTAGATGGAATATTGACAACTGAGTCTCCGTCGTAGCGTCGCTGTCCTGACGGCGTTCGGTATGCTTTGATTTTCCCTTCTTTTTCCCACCTTTCAAGGGTTTTTGAACATACTCCAAGTCGTTGAATAGCGATTCTTGGTGGTACATATGTGGACATATTGGGTTTTTTGAGTGAATTATCTCAGTCTCTATCAATTGTCTGCCTTATGGCGGGAAATGTCTAAGAAAAACTCGTCCTGGAGATTACTCTTCAAGCATTAGAACTCATTTAGCTCGTATTTTTTGTTTAAGTCCCGATAAGTATCTCTTGCCATTATTTCAACCGTGCCACTTCAAACCTTCTCCTGAACATTCTCGCCCAACAAACCCCCTGGCCGAAAAGCCAAAATCACCACTAAAACCCCAAACACCCAAGCATTAGTCCAGCGGCTCGACAAATACTGATCGCTTAAAGACGACAGCAACCCAATCAAAACCCCTCCTAACATCGCCCCCACAATATTGCCAATTCCCCCCAAAACCGCCGCCGTAAAAGCCCTCAAACCCGCCGTAAACCCCATCGTAAAAACAATAGTATTGTTGTACAGACCAACCAGAATTCCAGCCGAACCCGCCAAAGCTCCCCCAATCAAAAAAGTCAGAGCAATAATCTGATCCACATTAATTCCCATAATTTTAGCAGCATCGCGGCTTTGAGCCGTTGCCCGCATCGCCTTTCCCAGACGAGTGTATTGCACAAAAACATGAAGCAAAACCATCAATACCACCGCCACCACCAACACAATTAAATCTTTCGTAGTAAATACAATACTCGTTTGAATTCCCAAAGCTTTGAAAATATCCACTCGCGGTAACAAATCGGGAAAACTTTTCGGCGCCGCCGAATTAGAACCCATCACTGGAATAAAAGCTTTCAATCCTCCCCAAAATAACCCCATATTTTGGAAAATAAAAGAAACTCCGATAGCCGAAATTAAAGGAGCTAAACGGGGAGCATTTCGCAAAGGTCGATAAGCATACTTTTCCACAACAATATTCAGCCCAGCACAAAACACCGAACATACAATTAAAGCAACTAACATCACCGGTATAGCAACAGCTAAAGGTGCGCCATCTTGAATCCCAAAAGCTCCGAACACGGTTAGGGAAGCAAAAGCACCCAACATATACAAATCGCCGTGAGCAAAATTGATTAACTCAATAATGCCATAAACCATAGTGTAACCCAAGGCAATAATTGCAATCAGCGCGCCGTTGACCAGACCAACTAATAATTGTTGAATCAAAACTTCAGGATTGCTGAGTATTTCTCCAACGATTTTTGGCAAATCAAATCCTGCGATCGGGCCTAATAGCAAAACTATATAAACTACACCTAGATATAAGAGAATACTTTTCCAGTTCTTCATGTTTTTGAGTAATTGGGAATTGGGAATTGGGAATTGGGAATTGGGAATCGGGCATCGGGCATGGGACATTGGAGGGAGAAGGAAAAAGGCATAATTTTTTATTATCCCTTCTTCCTTCTTCCTTCTTTCCGAGATCCGTTACAGCCGTTATAAAATCCGTTGCCTAACTTCCCTCTGCCCTCTAATTAATTATTCGGTCTTGAGCGCATTCACGAACTCCCACTTGCCACCTTTAACCACATTTCCTGACATTGTAGTCAAGCTTGTGTCGCCGTTGGTGTCAAAACTCCAAGTGCCGAGTACCCCGTTAAAATCTTTAGTTGCCAACACAGCTTCGCGGATAGCAGCGCGGTCATTTTTGCAAACTTTATTAATTGCGCCGATCGCAACTTTAGCAGCTTCATAGGCATAAGCTGCATAAGCTTCCGGTTCAGCATTATATTTTGCCTTGTAACTTTCGTACCACTTCGCACCCACACCCGTCAATTCTTGAGGAGGCAAGCCGCCAAAAGTAGCGTAAATTCCTTCGGCATCTTTGCCCGCCGCGTCAATTAAAGCTTGCTCTTTAATGCCGTCGGGCCCCATGAACTTAACTGCATCAGCCGCCATCCCAACATTTCTCATGTCTTTAATTATTTGTCCGGCATTGCTCTGAGTAGTGCCACCGAAGTAAATCATGTCGGGATTTAAAGCTTTGATTTTATTCATTAACGCCTTATAGTCGCTAGCTTTAATATCAATTCCCTCTCTTCCGAGGACTTGAATTCCCAACTTTTTAGCAGTGGCTTCAAAAACATCAGCGATGCCTTTGCCGTAGAGTTCTTGGTCGTCGAGAATGTAAACTTTTTGCACCCCTAAAGATTTCGCCCAGTTGCCAGCTACAGCACCTTGAAGGTCGTCAGCGGGGACAACGCGGGTGAAATTACGAGTGCCAGCGGGATAATAAACGTTGGGTTCTTTGGCTTCGCCTTTTCCTGGTTTAGTCAGTCCCGGATAAGTGTTGGCCGGACTGATCATGACAATGTTAGCTTGGTTGAGCACGGGAATGGAAAGTTTGGCTGCACCGGAGTTATAGTGACCGATGACGGCAACTACCGAACCGTCAGCGACGGCTTTGTTAGAGTTCGAGGTTACTTGGGCCGGGTCCCATTTGCCGGCGGCGGCGGTGGCGTCATCGAAAACTTCGTATTGGATTTGGATTTTGCCGTCGCAAGCTTTCGAGTTGGTTTCGGCGAGGGCTTGTTGGATGCCGTTGACCATTGTTTGAGCTTGACCCAAGGCGCTGCCTGTCATCGGGAGCATGGAGACAATCTTGACAGTATTTGGGTCGCCGGGGCTGCTGACTGCGACGGGAGTGGCTGCGGGACTGGTTCCGGGGCTGCCTCCGGGAGTTGTGGCGGTGGGTGCTTCAGGATTTTGACAGCTAGCGCACAGAGAGGCTATTCCGGCGGCAAAAAGTAATTTCCGCAATCCTACGACGGCGAGATTGTGTGTTGAGTTGATTTTTGGGGGTGTGGCACTTTTGCCGCCTGACTTCTGGGAAAAGTTCATAGGTTGGTTCGTTTGTTGGTTGCGTTTTAGCATATTTCCACTCTCTAAGTCTGTAAGTCAAGAGTTAGCACAGATTTTCAAGTTTTACGTGAACTCTTAAAGATACACCGCTGCAACAAGCTTCTTCTCTCGTTCCCGTGCTCTTGGTGGGAAGGCGTACTGGGCCAGCAAACGAGGCAGAGCCTCGGTCAATGGGTTTCCAGGATCTTCCGGAGAACCAGTTAAAACCTGTTCAACCAGTTAAAAACTAAAAGGGAAAGGAAAATACAGATTTCCTTTCCCTTTCTCAAAGCTCCAGCGTCAAATCAGCTTGATTGCGAAATCAAATCCGAATCGCTTTTTTCTTTTGAGCGATCGACACTAAAATCTTCATAGTACGATCGCTCAGTATTCACATCCCACAAATCGTGCTTTTCGCCGAGAATATTTCTCACAGCCAGGATTCCCGTCAGCATGGAATGGTCTTGGTTGTTGTATCGGTGCATACCGTTTCGCCCGATCGTCTGCAAATTCTCAAATCCCTTCAAAAAACCTTCAAGTACCTGCAAGTGTGCTCGATATTCCCCATCATAAACTGGATAAGCTTTAAGTTGCCGTATGACAACTCCATCTTCAACCTCCGCAGTTGTTGCTAAACCCAAACCAACCAACTCGCGAGTTGCTAATTCGATAAGTTCCGCGTCCGACATTTCCCAAATCTCGTCGCCTACGCTACAGAAATATTCCATTCCTAAACAACTTTTGCTGACATCTGGAACTAAAGCCGCGCTCCAATTTTTAAAGTTTTGAATTCGTCCAACTTTGACTTCGGGGGAGTGAATGTAAATCCAGTTGTCAGGAAACAAATCCTTGCGATCGACAATCAGCGATACAATCAAAAAATCTCGATATTTTAGCGATCGCGCCGCGTGCAATACCTCTTCTGGCGGCTGCGGTTTCATTCTTGCTACCAGCGCCGATATCGGCATACTCGTAATGAAATTATCAGCCGAATATTGAACTAATTCTCCGTTTTGCTCTGCAGTAATACTTTTAATCTTATTACCTTCACGCTCAAAGCTAATCACTTTAGTATCGAGATAAACTTTGCCGTCTTTATTCTCCACAGCTTCCGCGAACTTTTCCCACATCATCCCCGGCCCCAAAGCCGGATAATCAAATTCTTTGATTAATGTTTTAGTGTCGTTGCTGCCAAACAAAGCATTAATAATTGCAGTCGTCAGCGACAATCCTTTAATCCGCTGCGCTGCCCAATCTGCTTGAATTTCCGAACAAGGAATGCCCCAAACTTTTTCAGTGTAAGTCTTAAAAAATGTTTTATACAAGCGTTCGCCAAAACGATTGATCACCCACTGTTCAAAAGTTTTTTCTTCCGTAAGTGGCCTAATTCTCACTTTCAGATAACTCAAAATAATCAGCGTACTCTCAATTATGCCCAAGTTAAAGAGAGTATTGAAGGCACTAATCGGATAGTTAAAAAATTTCCCTCGATAAAAAATTCGCGACAATCGTGGCACTTTAATAAACTCATTTCCCAGCACCTCTTGCCACAACTGCTGCACGGCTTCAACTTTAGTATAAAAGCGGTGGCCGCCAATGTCGAAACGATAGCCTTTGTAGGTTTCGGTGCGAGCTATTCCCCCAACTTTATCACCTTTTTCTAGTACAACAGGGATGATGCCTTGTTTGACTAGCTCGTAAGCTGCCGTCAAACCCGCCGGGCCTGCACCGACGATCGCCACAGGATAATGTTTCACTCAGCCTACCTCCAGCTTTTTTATCCAAACTATACAGTTATTTATAACTTGTTAAAGGGATAGATGCACCCGTGAATACCCTGAGAAACTATCGATCTACCTGATGTTTAAGCACAAATTACCTTGATTTATTGAGCGGATACCGGCAAGCTAACTTTGCCAGTCACAGGCTTTTTTTGGTATAAGTAGCGACCAGTGCCGATCGCGAATGCCAGTCCGCTGTAAAAGTAGAAAAGCCAGTGCCAAGGAATTGTTTTCAGGGCAAATACGATACCGTGTTTACGGTAAAAAAATCTGTAAAGTGGTGCATTAATTGCTACCAGGGGTATTGCCAGCAAACCAGCCAGTAGCAGAAAGTTCAGCGACCAGCACGTCCCCAAAATTGCCAGCAGCACTGCATAAGTTAAAATCACGCTGATGCGGTTTGAAACTTGCAAGTTGAGGTCGTTATTCAATTTGCGATCGCGCCAAATCAGTTCTGTCCAAGGCAGTGCTCGGTAGAAAAAGTCAGCTTTCACCATACCCATAGGTTTCCACTGCTTTAAATGTTTCACCTGCAATGTTTTGCACAGCCGAATGTTATAACCTGCTTGTTTCAAACGGTAGCCGAACTCAATATCTTCGATCGAAGCTTGGCGGTAACTCTCATTAAAGCCACCCATCTGCAAAAAAATTTCCCGGCGAATCACTCCGCAAGCGCCCCAAAAAGTCGAAGCTTCTTCGTTACCTGTTTGGTGCACGTAGTGGTGCAGCAAGTTCCTGTACTGCGATAGAAAATCAGGATCTCCCGGATCATCGTCGTAAGAGCCAATGAAAGCAGCTAAGTAGGGATTATTTTTGAACACCGATATCGCATAGCCCACAGCTTCTGGACAAACAGCGACATCAGCATCCACAAAAAACAGAATATCTCCCTTTGCAGCTTGGGCACCCAAATTCCTTGCCCGCGCTGGGCCCCCGCATTCTGGAATTCTGATCACTTTGGCGCCGAATTCCTTGGCCAGACGCCAAGAACCGTCGCTTTCGCCATCTGCTACTACAATAATCTCGATCGGCCTGGGCACAGCTTGAGCCAGTTTTGACAAACAGGTGCGGAAGTAAGAGCCCCCGTTGTGGACTGGGATAATAACGGATACAGTGGGGTCGGCGGTAGAAATCATTACCTAAAGTGTTTAAATTGCAGGGGCTACAATTTGCTGGAATTTTATTGATGCTACTTTACGAGGGGTAAAATCAGCTCTACTTTTTTATTTATAACTCGATTTCTGTTTGTCTTCAACTAGATTTTTTCTGGTATTCTCGATTTGATTTTCCCCATTCTTACCTTTATTTTACGCCATATCTTGCTGAGAATGACCTGATTTAGACAACCGCTTTACAAAATCTTTAAATATATCATTGTTTGTGTAAACTTGGGAAAAAGCCCCAGCAGCATTTTGGTGAGGCTGTGTTGCAATGCACAAGACTTTGATTTTATAAGTAGGTACACCGTATAAAATCAAACATCGTTTATACGGACACCCGGAAACTGTCAGGACTTGCGCGGTACAATTGCTTTTACAGACCTCATCCGCGAGTGACTTTTGCACCAAGTCTCGATCGCGACTGCGGGCTAAATGCACATTTTATGACTTTTGGCAATATATTTTAAATATACCTCTTAAAATTTCCGACGCTGTACGATCGAGCTTTAGTAATTTGCTAACATACCCTTAGCTAGCTCCCTTTGAACCAAAACTTTTACATAAACCCTTTTTTATATTACATGAACACCTCCCAAAACACTTTAAATCAGCCATTAGTTTCAGTCATCATACCAGCTTTCAACGCTGAAAATTTTATTGCTAAAACCTTAGAGTCTGTCTTATCTCAAACTTATCAAAACATAGAAGTTTTAGTAGTTGATGACGGCTCTACAGATACAACAGCCGAAATCGTCCAATCTTTGGCTCAAAAAGATAGCCGAGTCAGCTTATTCCACCAATCAAATGCCGGCGTCGCCGTCGCCCGCAACCTAGCCATTGAAAAATCAAAAGGCGAATATATTGCTCCCATCGATGCCGACGATATTTGGTATCCGCAAAACCTAGAAAAACAAGTTAAATGCCTGAATTCCTCAGCACCATCTGTCGGAGTTGTCTATTCCTGGTCAGTTGATATAAATGAAAAAGACTTGCTCACAGGTGGATTTTATAACTCCACCATCGAAGGAGAAGTTTACACAGCATTAATTTATAAATATTTTATAGGCAATGCCAGCTCATCTCTAATCCGCCGCGTTTGTTTTGCCAAAGTCGGCGGTTACAACGGCCAACTTAAACTAGAAAACGCTCAAGGCTGTGAAGACTGGGAACTTCACCTCCGCATAGCCGAACATTATCAATTTAAAGTCGTACCAGAATACTTAGTTGGCTATCGGCAGATTGCCAGCAGTATGTCTAGCAACTATGCAGCAATGGCCAAATCTCACTCTTTAATTATGGCAGATGTTCGACAGCAACATCCCGAAATTCCCAGCAGCATTTATCGCTGGTCTAGCAGCAATTTTTACATTTACTTAGCTGTTAAAAGCAACCGCAGCGGCAATCACCGCAGTACATTATCTTGGCTTTATAGAGCTTTCAAAGAAGATTTATCAATGGCACTTTTGCGACACAATTTGTATCTGCTGTCAATAGAAAGTATATTAAAAATAATAGTTACACCGCGACCTGCATCAGGGTTAGAGTTAAAACCAGCATCTGAATCGAGTGAAGGAACGACACTGGCTAGGATTGAGACGCGGACGAAGGCTCACAGAATGTTACCCTCGCAAGTATATGAAAGAATGCGATTCAACAGTTTAGAAAATCTAAAATCTAAATAAACCCAACATTGAAAAACCCGGTTTTTTGAATAAACCGGGTTTTAGAGGAAGCTAGAGGGTGTTTAATTGTGCGTGCTTGGTCGATCCACAATTAGGAAAGAGGGTTAAATAAAAAAATCTAAATTTTCCATTCTTCCTTCTTCCTTCTTCCTTCTTCCGACTGCCATCGGACTGACATCCGTTACATCCGTTACATCCGTTACAGCATCCGTTGCCGAACTTTCTTCTTCCTTCTACTTAATCTTTCTAAGCGTGAGAAGCTGTAGGAGTTTTAGCTTGTGGCTGCTGGCCGTCTGGCGACAGGGATTCCCCTTCAATAAACGAGCGCAACATCCAAGCCATTTGCTCGTGCTGTTCCATCAAACCAGTCAAAAAGTCTGCGGTTCCATCATCCTTAAACTCTTCACCGCACTGTTCAACGTGTTTGCGGAGATTGCGAATAATCAGTTCGTGGTCATCAACTAAACGCGCTACCATTTCCGTAGCCAAAGGCAAATCGCCGATATGTTCTTGAATCGAGCCGTACTTCAGAAAACCCTCAGCAGTACCAATTGGATAGCCACCTAAAGTTCTCACCCGTTCAGCCATAGCATCGATATTTAGTGTTAACGCCTGATAGTGTTCTTCCCACAACTGGTGGAGCGATCGAAACTGCGGGCCCACTACATCCCAGTGATACTTTTTGGTTTTGATTAACAGCAGATAAGCATCTGCCAGGTCGTGATTCAATAGTTCGATAACGCCTGCACGTTGCTCGTCAGATAGACCTATGTTTAACTTACGCATTGAAAATTGTTCCTTCAACTCTAACTTTACTATTAGAACAAATTTCGGCAGCCACTTACATCAACCCAGAGGACGATCGAAGACGATCGCACTTTAGTAAAATATCTGCTTTTCAGGTGAAAGTAATAGCAATATTGATACCCTTAGATAGATGCAATGAAACTTCTTGTTCCGCAGCGCCTTTGTTTGGCGATCACACCGATTGGGCAGCAGGGGAGCCCCCGCTCAATCCGGCTATAAAAAGGCTGCACTCTGATTGTTAGTAATAATAAAGGAATTTATGCCGAAGTTAACGAACATCACACACACTTAATTGTGCGATCGGGTTTAAATGACGGTATAAGGGACTTGCAATTAAATATAACCCCATTTATCCTAGAAGGCTAGGAAACAGATTTTGGGACATGAGGGGTTCTGATCTGTGTGATTGGGATGCTAGAAATGATATTGAGTCAAACCGTTAAATCGACGTTGAAGGATGCTGCCAAGAAACAGACGGGCTCGCGCAGTCGAAACTTTATGGCAAAAGTGGCGGAAGACCCAGCTCAAATACAGCCGTGAAACCCTTTGTCCCATCTGGTAGACCGCCGGAAGAAGTTGTGTGCTCGCTTCACCTTCAGAAAGACTTGCGCTGCTGTGACCACCACAGCACGCTTGCCCAAGGTATCAACGGCAGTTTAGCGTTTTAGGCCCCCATGAAGGCTTTATCAAATCCGACACTCTGATGAACCATCGTTGCAATGGCAACTGTTTAAACCTGGTTTGTGGCCGATGGCGCCTCCAGGACAGATAAAAAAAGCAGTCCTCTGTGTTGGCGCGAAGGAGGAGAAAGAGGGCATTGCAGTTTGTCCTATCTGGGGAATACGGGGTAAAGTAGCAGTAGGAAAGATTTATCCATACTTTGACTAACTGTGGTACTTTCATTGTTAGCTGTAAACCATCATGCGGGAAATCTGCCAGAGCGTGGAAACCATATTTCAACTGCTGTTAGACGAACTTAAAAAGTCCACTCGCGCGTCTGAGCAGAACTGCCAAGATGTAGCAGGGCGACTCGCAGCAGAAGTCAACAGGATATGCACTGAAAGCCAGCGGATTCAAGCCTCTGGAGATATAGAAGGTTCAGCCCAGAGCCTCGCTCAGCACCGCTTGCAACAATGCCTCCACTATTACAATTTAGGCTCCGGGCCCGGGCGAGTAGAATTGCACAGTACCCTCAGCGCGATCGTCTATCGCTACATCACCCCTCCGCAGGTGCAGTCTAGCTATCAGGCGCGAGTAGAACTGATCAAAGATTTTTTGCAAGGATTTTATCTGGAAGCTTTAAAGGCATTCCGGCGCGAAACCCAACTGCCACCCACCTACAGTCCCCGCACTCGCTTAGAACTAGCAGAGTACATGGCCTTTGTAGAGCGCTTTGGCAAGCGGCGCATTCCTTTACCTCGGAACCGCAGCCAGCAACTAATTATTTTACGGGCCCAAACCTTTTCCCAGCAGCAGCCGAAAGAAACCTCCGTAGATATGGAACAAGCCGCCGACGGAGGGGCTTCAGATTCCGATCAAACTTGGAACGACACCTCGGTGTACTCAGTGCGGGAAGCGATGGCCGGACAGGGTTCGGCGGCAATTCGCCCCCAAGGCGACGAGTCAGAATCTCTGCGGCAAACCGTGATTGACGAATTAGTAGCTTATTTGAAAGAGCGCAACCAACAAGACTGCGCCGATTACTTCGTGCTGCGCTTGCAAGACTTGCCGACTAATGAAATAGAGTCGCTTCTGGGCATAACTCCCCGCCAAAGAGACTATTTGCAGCAGCGCTTCAAGTACCATTTGCTCAGGTTCGCCATGTCGCACCGCTGGGAACTTGTTCACCAGTGGCTGGAAGCAGACTTAGACCGCAATTTGGGTTTGCTGCCTTCTCAGTGGCAGGCGTTTGGTGAGCAAATTGGCCCAGAAGGACAGCGTTTGCTAAAGTTGAAACAACAAGGTCTGTCAGAGTCAGCGATCGCGCAAACCCTCGGCAGCACGGTAGCCCAGGTACAGAAACGGTGGTTTAAATTGCTGGAACTTGCCTGGGAATTGCGAAATCGTTCAGATTCCGGAGAAGGGGCATCTAGTGATGAATAACGAAACGAACAGGGATGCAGAGGCTTTCGATCGCCATTTTTTAGACTGGATATTGCAGGCGCCGATCGCGAATGCCTCTAGCGAAGATGAGGAAAACCTCAATCCATCCCCTCGCTCAGAAGAGTGGGGCGACACAGAAGACAATTCCGGGGTGGAATACTGGGAATGGGACGAACCAGACCCGCTGGACTATCAAGTGGGGGCGCACAGCAATGCACCCGCACAACCGCAGACAATTGGAGAAATACCGACCGTGCAAGACCGTTTTCAGACCTTGTTAAAACAAAGGCTTAGAGCCGAAATTGAATCTAACCCGCCGCTGTTCCCCTGGGAAACAGAATTCAAAAGCTACGACCACGATTACCCAGACGATGTAGCCCCGCAATGGGTTCCCCCCCTACACCTCTGGACTCCCCAACTACAAAATATCAGGTGGGGCCGCCTGCCAATTCCGATCGCCCAAGGGGTTTTTGCTCAACTGCTAGAACCTTGTCAGGAACTGGTAATGTCGTCGCTGCGGCAAGGATCGAAGTTAGTTCGCGCTGTAGATAGCTTATTTCCGGGCCAGTCTCACGAACTCAACGAGTTAGCTGGTTTAGTGCTCCGAGGTGCTTTACGGGGACTTCTAGATTTAGAAGATTTCCCGAATTACGAAGCAGCGAGTACCGATCAACAAATGGTGCTGTCGCTGTTGGCCGCCAAGGAAATCATTGAGTCTCTAACTTTGGATTGTCCTGTAAATCAACCGCCGGTTTCGCGGGAGTGGCTGACTGCTTTGGGTGCGCTGACTCTGGAGGCTCAATACCTGTCGAACCCCAACAGAGAACAGCCAATGCCGTGTTTAAGAGTTGAGTGCCAATTTCCGGGGGCAGGAAGTTTGGAACTCAAGGGAGGAGATGCCGAAGCAACTGCACATCGTCCGAATTCCGGGCATTTAAGTGTGGAGTTGTTTGACCCACAACCTAACAAGACTTATGCCCTAGAAGTTCGATTCCAAAACTTCGAGACCAGACCTTTGATGTTTGCTATTCGTCCAATTTTGGCCGGACAAGATAGCAACTAGAAAGGTGTAATTAGAGTAAATAAGGTAGGTGTTTACTCTCTGGTGTGACCTCACACAAAAACAGATGCAATTTCGCGACTTCTGTCGTGGAAAACCAAAAAAATTAGATATTAGGTAAAACCCAGATTCATCTGTGAAGTTAATCTGTGGATTCAGTCTAAAATCTAATGAGAGAGAAATAAGATTTAGATATTTAGGTAAAACCCAGATTTATCTGTGGAGTCAATCTAAAATCTAAAATCTAAAATCTACAATCTACAATCGTTTGACAGGGAAATAAGATTTAGATATTTAGGTAAAACCCAGATTTATCTGTGGATTTAATCTAAAATCTAAAATCTAAAATCTAAAATAGTTGGATGGGTGCACATGACAACTGATAACCTGCGAAATATACCTGTGTTGGGTAAGCTGTGGGAGCAGATTGAGGCGATGCCTCCGCCGGTGATTGAGGATTCTTTACTGCTGCGAATCCTAGTTCAGTTGTTGGTAATTGTGGGGATTGTAGCTACTGACGTTGCTGCTGAAGAAGCCCAGAACCTGTGGGCTGTGCCTGTTAGTATTGTGGGAGCAACTTGGAGTTGGTACCGCCGCCGCGATCGCAATGTAGCTGCTAAGTTCTGCATAGCTATTGGAATGCTGGTGGCGCTGTTCGCTTTTTTTAGCCGCTTGGTGGGAGAATTGAACGATACGCGGTTAGTTTTGGCGCAACTGTTAATCCAACTTCAAGTGCTGCACAGTTTCGATTTGCCTCGCCGCAAGGATTTGGGCTATTCGATGGTAATCGGGCTAATTTTGTTAGGGGTAGCAGCGACTCTCAGCCAAACCTTGACTTTTGCGCCGCTGTTGTTGGTGTTTTTGGCTTTAGCGCTTCCGACTTTGGTTTTGGATTATCGATCGCGCTTGGGATTTGTGAAGCCAGAAGCCATTGGCGAAAAAGCACAAGGTAAAGGAAAAAATGATAGCCTGTCGCTATTTGCGGCTACTTTATCACCAAAGAATTTTGCTTGGCTGCTGCTGATAACTGTCGGGTTGGGGCTGACTATTTTTGCGTTTTTGCCACGCCTCCCTGGCTATCAGTTGCGGACTTTTCCGGTGAGTGCTCCTATTGAATATCAGGGGGACTTTGACTCCCGCAGCATTCTGAATCCGGGGTATGTTAGAGGGGGAAATGAAAAAGGAACTGGCGGAGGAACGGGGAGAAACCCAGACTCTGGGCCAGGAGAGGTGGACTCTACTTTTTATTACGGTTTCAACCAGCGCATCAATCAAAATTTGCGGGGGGAAATGAAACCTCAAGTGGTGATGCGGGTGCGATCGCAGGCTGCGGGTTTTTGGCGGGTGTTAGGCTTTGACAAATACACCGGTCAGGGTTGGGAAATTTCTCGCAACGAACAAGCTCAAAAGCTTACTCGGCCTAGGTGGTCTTATCAATTTTATCTGAATCCTTTTCCCAATGCGCCTCGGACTCAAGAGGTGATTCAAAGTTATACTATTGTTGCTCCATTGCCGAATTTGATTCCGGCTTTAAACAAGGCGAAAGAGCTTTATTTTCCGAGTCCAGAGGTGGCGATTGATGCGGAGGGGGGTTTGCGAGCGCCTGCGGAATTGGGAGAGGGTGTGACTTATACGGTGATTTCTAATGTGCCTTTTCGAGATCGCTCTTTGTTGGGGAAAACTGGTACTAATTACCCGAAAAATATTCGCAACTTCTATTTGGATGTGCCGCCGAAAATTGCCCAGAAGGTGCGAGAAAAAACTGAAGAAATCTTGGCGGCAAGAACTAGAGTATCTCAGTCGGACAGACCGATCGATTCTCCTTACGAAAAAGCTTTGTACTTAGCTCAATATTTGAAGCAAAACCCTAATTACAAAATTGAAAAAGCTTTGCCTTACTTAGAGGAAAGTGAAGATTTAGTCGAGGGTTTTCTGTTTGGCTATAAAAACACCCAGGGCGGCAAAAAAGTTACAGGGGGATATCCCGACCACTTTTCGACGGTATTGACCATTATGCTAAGGTCGATCGGGATTCCGGCCCGAATGGTGGGGGGTTTCGATACGGGAGAATTTAACCCGTTTACTGGTTACTATGTTGTGAAAAATACCGACGCTTTTTTGATGACGGAGGTATATTTTCCCAATAATGGCTGGTTTGCTTTTAATCCGATTCCCGGTTATCCGCTGATTCCGGCTTCGGTGGAGGACAACCAGACTTTTAGTGCGCTGGAATCGTTTTGGAAGTGGATCGCGGGTTGGCTACCGACTCCTGTCAGAAGCGGGCTCGATTCAGTCATAGGTTTTGTAATTGGCTGGATAACTTTGATTGTGGGCTGGTTTATGGGACAGTTTTCTAGGGGCTGGGTAGGGTTATTTACTGGCTTGATTGCTGCGATCGCCTTTGGCTTTATTGGCTGGTTAATTTGGCAAGTGTGGCGCAAGTGGCGCCACCGCCGCTGGCTGGCGAAGTTGCCGCCGGTGGAGGGGGTTTATCAGGAAATGCTGAAGGATTTGGCGAGTAGGGGTTTTGTGAAACCTCGCGCTCAAACGCCTTTGGAGTATGCTGAGGCTATGCGCGGTAATCATGCAACTGATGAAGCTGAGGTGATTGATGAGGTTTCGCAGGCTTACGTGCGCTGGAAGTATGGCGGCGAAGTGGGTAATTTGAACCAGTTGCGGGGGTTGGTGGAAAATTTGAGGCGATCGCACTTGCAGAAACTCAAAAAGCGGTGGTTTTAGGCGATACCGATCGCTTAGATGCGGTGATTAAGCGGGATGAACAGGTTTATAACCGCTTTCGGTCAAGTCATCGGTTTGGTAAGTTGTCGGGGGAGGAGTTTAAGCGGAGGGTGGAAGTTTGGGAAAAGAAGGTTTTGCAGTTACCAGTGGCTTCTAATCTTTCTAGTAAGGCGATGCTGAAGACTTTGGGGGAGGCGACTGGGGGTTATGTGGGGCTATTGGATATGATTCTTAGGGAGACGGCGATTCGGGCTTTGAAGAGGGGATTATCAAGGATTGATTTGGAGACTCTCAAGGAAGTTGCGGCGGAGTACAAGTGATGGAAGCGATCGATATCCAGCCTTGGCTGTTTCGGGTGGAACCGTTGGAGGGTGAGAGTTTGAGCCATTTTTGGGGGCGGTTTCGACGGGCGAATAAGTTAACGCCGACTCGGTTGGGTAAGATGGCGGGGCTGGGAGGTGCGATCGCCCGTTGGGAAAAGTTTCGGTTTAATCCGCCTCCTTCTCTTCAGCAGGAAATGTTACCGCCTCCTGGTGTGGGCATGAAGTTAGAGCCTCCAAGGTTGTGTGGGGCTTGTTATGCCCAGTCGCCTTGTTATAAGATTGAGTGGCAGTTTAAGACGGCAACGGGGTGCGATCGGCACAAGTTACGCTTGCTGTCGGAGTGTCCCAACTGCGGGGCTAGGTTTAAAATTCCGGCTTTGTGGGTGGATGGGTGGTGTCAGCGTTGCTTTATGGCGTTTGAAGAAATGGCTAAATATCAAAAACTTACCCAATAAGCTGTTAAATAGTATTCAATAAGCTGTTAAATAGTATTGATGTACCAATGCAATAGGCTTCAAGTTGGTCAATCTCGTGTTGTCAATTGAAGCCCCGATCGAGAACCAAGACCCGTGAGCAACTTCCAAGCAACAGCCGACTTTATCTGGAAAATCGCTGACCTCCTCAGAGGGAACTATCTGCGGCGGGAGTACCCTGACGTAATTCTGCCGATGGTGGTTTTGCGTCGGCTCGATCAGGCAATGGAGAAAACGCGCCAAGCGGTGCGCGACGAATGGAATAAGTATCAGGGCCAGCTAGATAATTTATACCCCAGGCTGAAATTGGCTGCTGGAGATTCGCCTATTTACAACACATCGGAGTATTACTGGAAGCGTTTGCTCGGCGATCGCCCTAACCTAGCACAAAACCTGATTAACTACTTAAATGGCTTCAGTCCAGATGTGCAGGACATTATTGAAAAGTTCGATTTCCGCCGTCAAGTGTCTCGTTTAAACACAGCAAATCTGCTGCCCAATCTGTTTGATGAATTTAATAAGATCGATCTACACCCGCCGAGAGAGGACGGTACTGGAGTTGACAACCTGGAAATGGGGCGTATTTTTGAACACCTGATTTATCGCTTCAATCAAGACAACAACGAAACAGCAGGAGAACACTTTACGCCCCGTGAAGTAATCCGACTGATGGTAAGGTTGCTGTTTCCTGAAGATGACCCGACGCTTCATCCTGATAACATTCTGACAATTTACGATCCTGCCTGCGGAACTGGTGGGATGTTGACTGAGGCAAAGGAATACATTCACGATATCCAGATAAGAAAGTATCAGAAAATTGGGCAAGTTCATCTTTTTGGACAGGAAATTAACCCGACTGCTTTTGCGGTAGCTAAATCAGATTTTTTGTTGAAAGGTGAAGACCCGCGCCGGATTACTTTTGGAAACAGTTTTAGTGAGGATGGGTATCCTGCAAGCCGTTTCCGCTATATGCTCTCAAACCCCCCTTTTGGTGTGGATTGGAAGAAGGTAGAATACATCATCAAACGAGAGTACGAAACTCAGGGGTTTGATGGTCGTTTTGGAGCAGGATTACCGCGTATTAATGATGGCTCACTGCTGTTTCTTCAGCATATCTTGAGTAAGCGCTCAAAGGAAGAACCCAGTCGCATTGTAATTGTCTTTAATGGATCGCCTTTATTCACGGGTGATGCGGGGAGTGGAGAGAGCAATATTCGTCGCTGGATTATTGAAAATGATTGGTTAGAGGGTATTGTCGCCTTGCCGGATCAGTTGTTTTACAACACGGGCATCAGTACCTATCTTTGGGTACTCAATAACCGCAAGAGTAACAAGCGGAAAGGAAAGATTCAGCTTGTAAATGCGGTAAATTTTTATCAAAAAATGCGGAAAAGCTTGGGTAACAAGCGTAATGAAATTACGGAAGAACAGTATAACGAGATTGCTAACATCTATCATGCCTTTTCAACGGGTGATAATTGCCTGATTTTTGATAATGAGGACTTTGGTTATCGGCGCATTAAAGTAGAACGTCCTCTACGATTGAATTTTAGTGCTGCGCCAGAAAGACTTGCCCGTTTGCCGGAACAGTCTGGTTTTGCAGCATTGGCAGAAAGCAAGAAGAAGAAAGAGGAAGACCAAAAAGCAGATATTGAAGCTGGTAAAGCTTTGCAGGAAAGGATTATTAATGCACTAAAGCAATTACCAGGAAAGGTGAGTACCGATCCGAAACAGTTTTTACCGCTACTGGAGAAAACGCTAAAACCTTTCAAGTTAAAAGAATCTGTTAAAAATGCCATTCTTAAGGCTTTGACAGAACGGGATGAGAATGCTGAACCCGTGCCAGCGAAAAAAGGTGAGGGATATGAACCAGATCCAGAATTAAGGGATTATGAAAATGTACCTCTGCAATGGGCACCGTCTATCTATGACGAAAATGTCCCGCTTAAGGAGAATGTGTACGATTACTTTGCCCGTGAGGTGAAGCCATATATATCGGATGCGTGGATTGATGAGAAATTTAAGGATGAAAAGGATGGAAAAACGGGTTTAATAGGCTATGAAATTAGTTTTAATCGTTATTTTTATAAATATCAGCCGCCAGAACCCCTAGAAGTAATTGAGGAAAAAATACTCAAGCTAGAAGAGGAAATTGCTGCTTTATTGAAGGTGCGGGTATGACAAGGTACAAACCCTATTCAACTTATAAGCCTTCGAGTGTGGAATGGTTAGGCGAGATACCGCTTCATTGGGAAGTTATCCGTCTCAAGCATATTTGTTGGCGTGCAGCTAATTATGGCGCTAATAAATCTTCTGAAAGTTATCTAGAGGAGGGTGTACGTTTTTTACGAACAACCGATATTGATGACTTTGGCAACCTATCATCTGATGGAGCAGTCTTTTTAGAGCATTCTCAAGTTGCAGATTATAAACTAGATGATGGAGATATTTTAATTTCTAGAAGTGGAACTATAGGACGTTCTTTTCTTTACTCAAAAGACAAACATGGGGAGTGTGCTTTTGCTGGGTATTTAGTCCGTTTCTCTTTAAGAGCCAAATATCTGCCAAAATTTATTTTTTATTTTACAAAATCACGGGCTTTTATAGATTATATTGGTATATCAATTATTCAATCTACTATTGGTAATGTAAATGGGCAGAAGTATGCAAATATATCTCTTCCTATTCCCAGTTTTAAAGAGCAAGAATACATAGTTTCTTTCCTCGAACGCGAAACCAGCCGCATCGATACCCTCATCACCCAAAAAGGTGAACTAATCAACTTACTTGAGAAAAAACGCAACGCTGTAATTGCCCATGCTGTGACTAAAGGGCTTAACTCTAATGCTTCTATGACAGAGAGTAAAATAGAGTGGCTAGGGAAAATCCCAGAACATTGGAAAATAACTCGTTTAAAATTTATCAGTCCTCAAATTACTGTAGGCATTGTAGTTACCCCAGCCAAGTATTACGTTGATAATGGGGTTCCTTGCCTGAGATCGCTCAACGTTAAACAAGGTAAATTAATCTATGCAAATATCGTTTTTATTAGCTCAGAGAGTAATGATCTTCATAGAAAGTCTATGATTTTTGAGGGTGACTTAGTAGTTGTTAGAACCGGACAACCAGGAGCTACAGCAGTGGTAGATAAGCGATTTCATGGTGCTAACTGTATCGATTTAATCATAGTCCGGCAATCACCATACTTTAACTCACATTATTTGTCTTATTTAGCAAACTCTAATTTCGCTCAAACTCAATTTGAACTAGGTTCGGGTGGTGCAATCCAACAACACTTCAACGTTGGGACAGCAGCAAATCTTCAAGTTTTAGCTCCTCCTCTTTTCGAACAACAAGAGATTGTGAATTTTCTTAATAATAAAGTAAACCAAATGAATAATTTAATCAATAAAGTTCAAGAGAGCATAAATTTACTTCAACAGCAACGATCCGCTCTAGTTACTGCTGCTGTTACCGGCAAAATTGATGTGCGTGAAGAAGTAGAACGAGGTGCAGCATAAATATGTCTAGACTGGATGATATTATCGAACTTATTCAAACGACTAATGAAGTCTACTTCATCACTGCACCTGGGCGGGTACGCACTGCTTATATTTTAGTCGATGACATTTTAGAGCTTGCGCTTAAAACTTTTTTGCAGGAAAAAACAATTGAACGCCGCGAGCAATGTCGAGAGGAATTAGTCAATGACGGAATTATTGCATCTCAAGCCCATCACAAAGCACTCACCCGATTTTTTGAAGATGAAATCGACTCCACTGAATTATGTTCAAAACTAGGTCGTACAAGTAATCCTGCTAGTGTCGAATCTTGTCTCAATAGTCACCGCGATCTAAATCATTGGAGTGCAAACGATCCTGAAGCAAGAAAAGAATTTCAGGACGTGATTAACGAAGTAAAACAAGAATTTCTACTTTCAGCCGGACAAACCACCTCTACTGTACTCACCTTGCTTGATGAGGCATTTAAAAGACATAGAACTCGTAATAAATTTTACCACGATCATCATCAAGCAGGCTTAACAATTAATGATGAAGAATGTCTTCGTGCTTTGTGTAATATGTTCGATTTAATGGAATATGTATTTCCTAATATTGCAGACGAAATCAAGAAAAATCATACAGTCCGCTGTCAAATAGGGGTACTGCGCCTCAAGCAAACTGCGTCACTTGGACATCGAGAACTCAGCCAGCCTTATGAGGCAGCCCTAAAACTTCTTAAGAAAGGGCATAAATATGATTTTGAAAGGCGTTCAGTAGAACACAGCCTTGTTCATACTGTTAGCGATCGTTTTTTCGACTCGTTACGCGAACAATTCAAAAATACAATTGCAAAACTTCAGGTACGGGTCAACAAAATTGATACTATGGCACGTCCAAAACAAGACCATATTGATGAAAAAAATGACAAAGAAAAATTAATTCAAATTCTGCAAAAACAGTTAGACCAAATTAACGCCCTGCTAGGCACTCCTTAGTATGGATATCTCCGAAAAAGCCTTTGAAGCCTATATTGACGATTATCTATGTAATGTACATAGTTATCGTTTTCGTACCTCTAAATCAAAAGGTAAAGATTCTCATTACGATAAAAATCTATGCCTTGATTGGGAATTGCTACTTGAATTTATCACCGCTACTCAACCTGACACTTGGGAAAAACTAACAGAACAACACGGACAAGCCACTGTTCGACAGAAATTTCTTAACCGACTGAACCGTGAAATTGATCGGCGAGGCACTCTAGACGTTCTCCGACGTGGTATCAAAGACTATGGCTGCTACTTCCAGCTTGCCTATTTTGCTCCTGTCAGTACCCTCAATTCCGAACATCAGGCACTCTACCGCAAAAACATTCTCAGTGTCGTGCGTCAGTGCCATTACAGCGCAATTGAAACCAAAGATGCGATCAATCTGGTGCTGTTTCTCAATGGTTTACCCATCTTCACCATTGAACTGAAGAACAAACAGACCAGACAAACTGTAGAAAATGCCCGCGAACAGTATAAGCGCGATCGCGACCCCAAACACGAACCTTTACTACAATTCAAACGCTGCCTCGCCCACTTTGCCGTAGACGATGACGAAGTATGGATGACTACTCGCCTAGAAGGAAAAAGCACCTACTTTTTGCCCTTCAACCGAGGTTATAACGGCGCAGCAGGCAACCCACCTAACCCCAATGGTTATGCTAGTGCCTACCTATGGGAAGATGTTTTCTCTCACGATAGCGTATTGGATATCATCGGTAATTTCATTCATCTAGCCGTTGAAGATCGAAATGGTACACGGCGCGAACAACTGATATTTCCTCGCTACCACCAGCGCGATACAGTTAAGAAATTAGCGGCTCATGCTCGCGAATATGGAACTGGACAGCATTACTTAATACAGCACAGTGCTGGAAGCGGCAAAAGCAACACGATCGCTTGGTTAGCGCACCGTTTAGCATTTCTGCATAACGCCGAAAATCAGCGCATTTTTGATTCCGTAATTGTGATTACCGATCGGCGGGTACTCGATCGCCAACTACAAACCACTGTCCGTCAATTTGAGCAATCTCCAGGTTCGGTGGTAGTTATTGATAAGCACAGTGATCAATTAGTCGAAGCCCTCACCAGTGGGGCAGCAATTATTGTCTGTACGTTACAAAAGTTTCCTGTAATTGTAAAGAAAATAAATCAACTTACAGGGCAACATTTTGCCATTATTGTTGATGAAGCTCACTCTTCTCAATCTGGTGAAGCCAGCAAGAGTCTAAAAGAAGTGTTGCGCGCTCAAAGTTTAGACGAAGCCGAACAGCTAGAATTAGAAGAATCCCAAACAGGAGAAGACCTAATTAACCAAAGCCTCGAAGCAAGGCAGAAACAGCCTAATTTGAGCTTTTTTGCCTTCACAGCTACGCCTAAACAGAAAACTCTAGAAATTTTCGGACAACCTCAACCTGATGGCAGTTTTCAACCTTTTCATCTCTACACGATGCAGCAGGCGATCGAGGAAGGCTTCATCCTAGACGTTTTGCAAAATTACACCACTTTTGAAACATATTTCAATTTACTCAAAATTGCTGCCGACGATCCTCGCTACGAAAAAGGCAAAGCCATCAGTTTACTGCGTCGCTATGTGGAATTACATCAGTACACAATTGCCCGTAAAACAGCCCTCATGGTGGAACATTTTTTGGAAAATACCCGCCACCAGATACCCGATGAAAGCGGCAATGGGCAGGCAAAAGCCATGATTGTTACTCGTAGTCGCCTCCATGCCGTTTTCTACAAACAGGCATTTGACGATTATCTGAAACAGCAGAGTTATCCTATCAAAGCATTAGTTGCCTTTTCTGGCACAGTGAATTACAACAATCTGGACTATACCGAAGCTCAGATGAATGGCTTTTCCGACAAACAAACCGCAGAACAATTCAAAAAGCCAGAGTACCGCTTTTTGATCGTGGCAGAAAAATTTCAAACTGGCTTCGATCAACCCCTTTTACACACGATGTATGTCGATAAAATCTTGAGTAGTGTTGCGGCTGTCCAAACCCTCAGTAGGCTCAATCGCACCCATCCTCACAAAACAGAAACAATGGTGCTAGATTTCGCCAATCATGTTGATGATATCCAAAGTGCCTTTAAACCCTATTTTGAGGCAACCATCCTCAGCGAAGGTACTAACCCTAACAAGCTCTACGATTTACAGGCAGCGCTAGAAACATTTAACCTTTACACTACTGAGCAAGTGGCGGAGATTGCTGAACTTTATCTACGCCAAGGTGAAAAAGCGACTAAACTTCAACCTCTCCTCCGAGTAATTGTCGGTCGATACGCCTACATACCAGACCTGGAAAAGCGTAGGGAATTTAAACATAGATTGCGATCGTTCATCCAGCTATACGCATTTCTATCCCAGGTTATCACCTTCAAAGATGCCGACTTAGAAAGGTTGTATTTGTTTGCACGTCTTCTATTACGAGCATTACCTTCTGAAAGCCAGAAATCATCTCTAAACGTTGCTGAGTATGCCGATTTGGAGAGCTACCGCATTCAAAAATCTTTTAGCGGTAAAATTTCACCCAAATCTGGAGCTAGTCAGCTAGATCCCTTTGCCGAGCTAGAACCTGCTGGATTAACCGAGCCAGAGAAAGCGGCTCTATCCGAAATTATTGCCGACATTAATCGACGTTTTGGCACAGATTTTACTGAAGGCGATCTGATCTTTTTTGCCGAATTAAAGACTAGGCTTGCTGCGAATGAAAGCTTACAAGCTAGTGCAAAAGTTAACACCCGTGAGAATGTTCAGCTTTTCCACGACGCATTATTTGATGCAGTGCTTCAAACCATGATTGATAGCAATTTTGAAATGTTCAAGCGTATTAATGATAATGAAGAGTTTGGAAGATTAGTGCGTGAAAAGATATTTGGGCAAGTGTATCAAGAAATTATAAAGAAAATGAGATTAAGATAATTAAGTTTAGTTTCATTCTATGTGTTAATGCTTGCTAATAATTTAACTCACCCTCAATTCCCTAATTTATTAGCTATGGTACGGTGAATCCGATCCAACCATATCGGAATCACAGGCTCAGTAGATTTTAAGGAATCAATGGTCTTTTCCCTCTCAAACTCTACCACTTGGAGCGATCGCGATGAATGAATCCCAGCAAAACATAAACCGCCCCAGCGAAACCGAGTTCGTAAACCCCGGTTCGTTCTCCCTCAGCCGTTGTAGCGTCATGGCCGCCTGTACAATGACAAATAATTTGTTACTGTACAGTTTTTGCTTTGGGAATACAATTTGCTATGCGGATAAAAGGACTTGAATTAACACTTAGGCTTCAAATTACGATTTTCCGCCGTCCTAGCGCTTTTCTCTACTCACCCTGAAAGTCCTGTCTTACACTTGAGCGAAGACTGAGCTACTTGATGTATGGTCTATATAGCAAGCAAACTCAACACTTTAGAGCTGGGAGCGAAAGATGAGCGAAAAGTTTAATTCAGTCACAACGAACACTACCGCCGACTACCTTATCGGCTACGAGCGGATTTTGGACTATTTCAAACAAGCCCAGAAGGAATGCCCTAAAGGAGTAGGCCTCAAAAGAGATAGCAAAGCTAGTGGGGGTTACATAACGCTTCAGTTCAAGTTAGGTAACAAGCGGGTCAACAAAACCTGCGGGTGCTATCTGACGATGCAGGGTATTACTGACGCTACGAGAAAAGCTCATTTAGTCGCTAATGCTCTAAGCTCGTTCTCTAGTGAGTCTCAGTTTTTAGCGTGGTACGATGATACGATTTTAGAAAAAAACATCATCAAAAATGATTTGATGACGTTTGGTGATGCGATAGCAAAAGTAGAGAAAGATTACTGGAATGGACGTACTAAACGCCGTCAACAGCGCGACAAAAGTAGTATTAGTCAGCAGAATACTTGGGATGCCGTTTACGGTCACGATTATAAGCTATTGCCACGGAATACGGTTGTCAACTTAAGGGATATTCTGTCGGTAGTCAATAGTAAGAAACAAGGCAGTAAATGTTTTAAAAACTGCTTGTGTGCCATGAAAAAGTTAGCTGAAGTTATCGGCAATACTGATATACTCGCTCATCTGAAGGAGATTGACGGAAGACAAACGGAGTTCAGAAAAGACCTGCAATCAGTATCTATTGACGAATTTCTTAAATTCTGTGAAGATGTTTTAGATGTCCCTCTTGGTAATAAACGATACGATTTAGAGCAGCGACGCTGTTGGTTATGGGTGTTCTCAATGCAAGTTGTGTATGGTTTTCGAGTACACGAAGTCTTTGCTGTTCAAAACATTGACAAATCATTTAAGACTGAGGATGGAATTACTATTCAGGCACTGACCGAGCCAGACAACGTGAGAATGATTGCTGTAGTAGGCGACAAAACATCACTAGATACAACAACCAAGACTGGCTACCGACTGTGCGTACCGATGTTAGCGCCGACTCATCCTGACTTAATAGAGCGTTTAGGAATTAAGTCTGGTAAACCACCTGAAATCTGTTTATTGTCAGATAGTCCCAAAACAATTGCTGGCATATACAGTCGCCGTGCTTGGACTACTTTGAAAAGATGGAATAAAGGTTTTACTCAGTCTCACGCTTTACGTCACTTGGCTAATCTTAATGGTCAGATGGCTGGGATGTCTCAGGAGACGAGAGCCAAAAATTTGGGACATTCAACACAGATGAACGAAGGCACTTACAAGAAGCGAGCTAATACCAAAACGACAATTGATTTGTTGACTCGATTTACAAAGGAAGCTATTCCTTTGAGTAGCGCTATTCAGGTACTCAAGCAAATAGGAAGCGACACACAATGTATTAGATTATTGGCTGCTATTTACGGCATTACGCCCCACGAAGTGATGGAGTTACTTGCCGAATAATTTGAAACAAAACTTTACAGTCTCTGTGTTGACAAGGAACTGTAAGTCTGCAATCGTGAGTAACTAAGGAAGATTGATGCGCGACTGACTAGCGTACCACCGCTAACCAAGTCACGACTTCCCCAAACGTTCAGGTACAACGGTTGGAGCCGATAAATTATGACATTTTTAGACGGTTGTCTTTGCGGACGATCGCAACTCTTAATGATTGAGTTGACGGGGTTTTGCCATGACTAAACCTACCGTCAGCTACCGTCGCATTGACCAACTTAAGGCGATCGCCTATGACCGTGGCTTCACCAATGAAGACGCCAGACAGTTTGGGAAATTATCCAAAACTGCTACGTGGGAAGCGCTGCTAGAACTGTACCTCGTTGATGATGAATCGCTTGACACAGTGAATGTAGACACTGTAGACACATTGTTAGACAGTGTAGACAGTTTAAATGTAGACAGTGTAGACGCGACATCTGAACTGCTTGACACAGAGGGTGTAGACACTGTAGACAGCCTTGATTGGACTAACGACGGTTCGTTCCCTGTGTGCGGTTTCACCCGCCAGACTTCCACCAGCTTTTTAGACTGGGTTGACCTCTCTCAACTCATCGCACTCGTACTCGCATCGGCGGGAGTGTTTGTGTTGGCGATGTCCATGTGGCGACAAATCAATCCCCTAAATCTTTTTCCCCCAGTCCGCGTAAACATCCAAATTGGGACAAAAATATGAGCTTACAACTACGCCTATTCGGTGGTAATTCCGATGCCGAAAAACTCACTGCCAGCAATGACGGTGGACACGCAGTCGACAAATCTAAGGTTTTAGCAAGCACTGACGCAAGTGTCATCACACCGCTAAATCCCGGTAACTTTTCCAGCATTCGTAGTGTTCCCGTTGTGCCAGCACCGCGCTACTTCACTAAGGAAGAAGCGGACGCTATGAAAGACTTGGCAAAGGAAAAAACAGACGGTGCAAAACAATCTAAACGTGCCTATGAAGCACTGGCAAAAGTTGAAGAAGCCGATGCTAAAGTTCACCGTCATCACCGCAAATATGAAGGTGCTGTGGCTGATAACGAACTGAGTAAAAAGCGCTCAGATACT
Organism: Microcoleus sp. B5-D4; assembly: GCF_036705145.1. Classification (NCBI taxonomy): domain Bacteria; kingdom Bacillati; phylum Cyanobacteriota; class Cyanophyceae; order Oscillatoriales; family Microcoleaceae; genus Microcoleus; species Microcoleus sp. B5-D4. Next base: position 46,522 of record NZ_JAUBTV010000054.1, read on the forward strand.
CGACTGGCTAAGCACTTGCACAGTTTGCGTCCCGGTTATGCACGACTGGGTTTAGGGATTGATAAAGCTGACAGCGATGCCCGCACTCGGATTGATGAAATTAAAGCCAAGTTGACGAGAGGGACTAACTAAATGAAAGCGATGTATCTGGCAAATTACTTTGTTGCTGGATGCGTCGCTTTCTCCCTTTTGGGGTGGATAGCGAGCCTGCATCCGATGGCAATGAAAGCGGTTTTATTCTTATTAGCAGCGATTGCAATTGCTTGGGGGTTGAGCTGGTTGCTTGACTACTCCCTGAGCCAGTTGCTCAAGATTTCAGTGGCTGACTTACAGGCAGTTTTAATCGGCGGTTTGGCGATGCTGCTGATTGGTTTGGGGGTGTTTCTATGCAGCTAAAACTGTTTGTGTTGAGTGCGTCCTCTGTCGTGCTGTGGTTGGTTCCACTAGCAGCACTAGACAAAAAACTAGACATCCACAAAGCGGCGCAAGGGGTGAGCCTGTGTGCTGCGATTGCTTGTGCGGTGTCGGCGGGTAACATCGCTCGCAAACTGTCAGAACAGGGTGAGATTGAGGCAATTAAAGAGCGGGCAATCACCGCCGATGTGGTAGATGAAATCTCGACAAGCGTATACATTTCTCAGAAACAAAGACAGCAGGAAGCAGAACAAATTCTGGCAACAAACGAACGAACCGACGAACAAGAGGCAGAACTCGATTCGATAAGAGAATCATTAGAACTGCTACTGAATCAGACTTCTGGCGATTCTGGCGAACTGGCAGTAGTGAATTTATCCACCAAGCAGCGCGAACAAATCGAACTGATTCTCCAATGTCACGCCAAAGGCATCACCGGCAAAAATAAAATTCTCAAAGAAGTTTGGGGAGTCAGTGCAGGTAGTAGTCAAGCCTACCGGGACGCGAAGGCTGAATATGAATTCTTGATGCCGTTTGTGAAGGGGGAAGGTGATGACTAGACAGCCGAATATACCAACTACAGCAGCCTTAAGATTGACTGGCACTAAGTCAGAAATAGAGTTAGTATTGGCGGTTTTGCGAGGCAAGGATTTCTTCTGGAAAACTAACGGCAAGTTCTACCCGCAACGGGGGGAAGAGAATCAGTACGCTTACTACCTCAACGACTTGCAATTGCCTCAACTGGGTGCAGCAGTCCCGCCGCCAACACCAGGGGAGCCACAACCTCGACATTGGGATGCGGTTTTGGGTGGTCAGGGCGATCGGTAGCGGTCAGACAAAGGGGAGTGAAAATCAGTGGGGTTGCGTCACGTCGATGTTATACATCGACGAAATATTTCCGAGCTGAAACCCGCTCTACGAGCCAGTCGTCTAATGCTTTTACCTTTAAACCCGACGAGCGAGTTTTTTTACGTTTCTGGTTCGTGTTTGTTTCGTGTTCAGATGCGAAAACCAGTTTTTGAGTAGTATTTAAAGATGGACATGAACATCAAAGCGTATGCAGACAGGATGAGTGTAATAGCGTGCCAACCCGCAGAGGGCGACACGCCTATTTCCCTTTGGCGTCGCATCCGAATGATGAAAAGCAGAAATTGGAGTTGTTGGCGGGCAATACTTTATGCGTTAAAAGAGGCAATGGTAGCCGTACTGCGAGTCTCGCTTAAAACATCTTGGCTAGCAGCTTTCTTTGTCGCATTGTCCCTGACTCATGCTTTCGTCCACGCACTAACGTACATTTACGAACCTGTTGCGGTAGAAGACCCTCTACGGCGTGAAATTAGTCGGGGCCCGCCCAAACCCTTTATTCCTATTCCCAAGATTGAAGCTGGTGGCTGCGCTCGCAGCGACTCACTCGTCCGCTCGCTGATTTTTTAGCGGGGCGGTTCCACCTGCATTCTGTTTTTTTTTAAACCTGTAAACGCCAAAAAACCGCTGCTCTCTAATTGGAACCTAGCTTGCAACGGCTTTTTGGATTCACACTCACCAGGCGGTGAGCCGTAAACTCGTGAATACATCATACCCCACTGGGGAAAATTCTGCATTTCCAAAATTTAATCCTTTCATCCGCAAGCACCTGACTGAATGGGTTGAAGGCTCAGCCGTATCAGAAGTGATCGCCTCTCTCAACATCGAATCTCTGACCGTCAAAGAACTCAACGAACGCATCCTTCCAAAGGAACCCATCAAAACAGGGGGCTGGTGGTGTCGTGGCGTTAACTGGCGGACAGGCGTATTCATGGGTACGCGGTACGGACAAGGCAAGCCAGACAAGCCACACCAACCAGAAGGTTCTAAACCGCGCAAATACCTCACAGGTAGCGGCATGGAACCCGACGCAATCTTCCTAGCCATGCCCGATAAAGATTATTGGGCAAAGGTTCACACTGACAAATCCATCCCCCGTCATTGGACAGAGGGAACCAAAAAAGCGGGCGCGGGTTTAAGTATTGACCTAGCTGTCATCGCTCTAACGGGTGTTTGGAATTGGGGTAAAGATGGGGAACTGGCGCGCCGTGTGAAGGAGTGGGCACAACCCGACACCCTCCACTACATAGATTTTGACTCCGACTATGCGGCTAACCCATCTTGCCGTGCAGCCATTTTGAAGTTTGGCCGATTACTGGAACAGGAGGGCTGCGAGGTACACGTAACTGTTTGGGATACCAAGTTTAAGGGGATGGATGACTTTATCAAGGCTAACGGCGGTGACGCCTTCAAAGAGGCTGTAGCGAACGCGCCAACTCTAGCCAAGTGGGAGAAACAGCTTAAGAAAGGCGATCGCAAAAATGACACAAACCCTAGTAATTCTCTAACTCCTCACCCGCGCACGTATGAGAATGTAGTATCTTTGTCATCTTCTAGTAGTGAGAGCGACTACATCCCAGATACTGCACCCGTTCCAGGGCAAAACTTCATACAAAAGGCAGAGGCTGCGTTATTCACGGAGGGGCATTGGAGGTCGATAGGCGGTATTCTTTACCGCTTCACAGGGGAGCTTTATGAGGAGCGCCCTGAAGAAGCAGAAAAAAGTCGCATTGGCGATTGGCTAAATACTTACTCAGAGAAGGTAAAGGGTGTTTACGTCTGCAATCGAGCTAACTCAGCTAGCATCGATCAGGTTTACGACTGGGTAGTCAAGCGGCGCGCTGTAAGTATCAAAAACATCAACCCGCCTGGTTTGAATTGCTCTAACGGGGTAGTAATAGTCAATCGTGACGGCTCCCATACTCTTATACCGCATAGTCCTGACAAGATTTACACCTATGTGGGGTGCAAATATGACCCTGATATTGACACCACAGATTGCGATCGCCTTTTAGAGTGTCTTGAGCCAGAGCAGCGGGAAATTTTTATGAGGACGGTTGCTGCTGCATTATGCCTCCCCCTTGCTCGGCTCAGGATGTCCCGTGTCAAAGGACTGCTGTGTCACGGGGATGGGAGTAACGGTAAGGATACCTTGAGGACTGTGTTGGTGAAAGTTCTGGGGCGGGGTGTCACGAGTAAAACTCTAAAGGATTTCCAGGTCTATGATGCTGGCCGGAAATTTCCACTGGCCGGTCTTGAGAATTCTCTGTGCAACTGGTCTAGTGAGAATTCTGACACAACAAAATTAGACAAGCTGCAAAGCCTCAAGCAGTTCATCAGCGGGGATGTGTTGACAATTGAGCATAAGGGTCGCGGGGAATATCCCTATGAACCGCAAGCCATCTTTTTGGCGAATTGCAACATCCTGCCGTCTATCAGTACCGACTCTAAAGCCATCACTAGCCGCTACTGCATCTTAAGTTTCAAGAAGATATACGACATGAACCCGGACTTGAGCAAGGGTGAGTTACAAGCTGACCCCAGATTTAAGCTAGACCCAGATTTTATTGCTGACCAAATTGCCCCAGCTTTTCTTAAAAGAATGTTGGAGCGGATACCTCTGATACTGGAAGAGGGTATTAACTATGGCTCAGGCGACGCAGCTTTGCGGGAAGCTCAGGAAAAATCACAGCACCTTTGGCAGTTTGTCAGGGATGTTGGGTATGAAGCTGGCAAGGGTGAGCGGGTTTACGCAAAAGACCTGTGGCAAGAGCTGAAAGATTGGTAAGTAGTTAAGCAAAATTAATTACATAATTATCTCCAAATTCTTTAAGAATTTTTTCTACAGATGAAACAAGAGA
>NZ_JAUBTV010000055.1:0-50019 GCF_036705145.1 Microcoleus sp. B5-D4
ATCTCTTGTTTCATCTGTAGAAAAAATTCTTAAAGAATTTGGAGATAATTATGTAATTAATTTTGCTTAACTACTTACGCTCTGGTTGCAGTTCTGTGGCTCATTCCCGATCGTCGTATTGAAAAGGCGTTGAACTCATAAAGTTCCATGTTCGATGCAACAAAAACTAGCTAACAAGCCCTCTGCACCAAAACGAATATAGGTTGTTGGTCACAGACAAAGGCGATCTGCGTCCGGTGAGCAGGAACGTTATGCCGCTTATGGATGTACTCAATCATCCTGGCATTTTACGCCCCCAGGTGCGGGGAATCTACCCACAAAGATTGAAACAGGAGAAACAGAATGATACTGCAAGATAAAGTGGCGTTAGTTACAGGAGGCGCATTGGGAATTGGTCGAGCAACAGCGATCGCCTTCGGTGCTGCTGGAGCCAAAGTTGTCTTCTCGGACATACGCAGTGTAGAAGGTGAAGAAACCGCTGATTTGATTCGTGAGACTGGAGCGGAATGCTTGTTCGTGAAATCAGATGTATCGAATGAGGCGGATGTTCGGGAATTGGTGCAAGACGATCGCAATCTACGGCAAACTGGATTGTGCCTTTAACAATGCTGGCATCGATCTTGTTGTGACACCGTTGCATGAACAATCGATCGAGGATTTTGACAAGATCCTGTCGGTCAATGCACGAGGGCTATTCTTGTGTATGAAATACGAAATTCAGCAGATACTAACCCAAGGCGTAGGCGCGATCGTGAACAATTCGTCCACCAATGGTCTTGTTGCGCTGCCAGGAATCTCTCCCTACGTTGCCAGCAAACACGCGGTGATGGGGCTGACACGCACTGCCGCACTTGACTATGCCAAACAGGGCATTCAGATTAATGCTGTTAATCCCGGTTCCCTTGCGACTGATCTAATGGCTCGTAGCGCTGACCAGATAGGCATAACGTTCGATGATCTTGGGTCTATGGTTCCGATCGGTCGGATCGGTCAGGCAACGGAAATTGCTCAAGCGGTTGTGTTTCTTTGCTCTGATGCTCCCAGCTATATCACGGGACAACCCAAGCGTGATCGATGGTGGATATAGCAAAACCATTTGATTTGTAAACAATCGATTCAATGATCACAAGCGTTTCAGGTGGTTCTACATTCATGACTCAAATAGACTTGCTATATACAGCAAATTGATTGAAACAGTTCTATCTAGAACATGAAACTATAGCCCTCTACACACAAGGATATGGCGATGCGTAGACTCGTGAGTTCACCAGATGCCGTTGGCAACCTCACCTTTCAAGACACTGAAGTTCCTACTCCGAAGGCTAACGAGTGCTTGATTCGCGTCAAGGCATTTTCGATGAATCGGGGCGAACTTAAGCGATCGCAAAATGATCCACTGGGTACTCCAATTGGCTGGGATATCGTTGGCGTTGTTGAACAAACAGCACAGGACGGCAGTGGTCCACCCACAGGGACAAAAATTGTTGCCCTCTCTATCCGCTCGGAGGGCTGGGCAGAATATGTAGCAATTTCGACTCGCTTTCTGGCTATCATTCCCCAGGGCGTATCACATACCGATGCCGCCACACTGCCCGTCGCGGGGTTAACAGCACTGTATGCAGTGGAAAAGGGATCTCGTTTACTAGGAAGTCGGGTGCTGATCACAGGGGCAACAGGGGGAGTGGGACTCTTCGCCATGCAGTTTGCTCGGATGATGGGAGCCAGCGTCGTTGCCCAAATTCGTCAGTCAGCGCAAGAAGCATTTGTGCGAGATTACGGCGCAGATGAAGTGGTGGTGACCGAGACTGGGCAAGAAGCCGAGCAGTTCGCGCCTTATCGACTGATTGTCGATGGAGTAGGAGGTGAATTGGTCGGGAAGCTAACTGCGTTTTTGGCTCAAGGAGGCACCTGCGTTTGTTATGGCAGTAGCAGCGGCAACGAGATGAAGCTGTCCCTGGCAGACTTCTATTCCGAGAATGGAGGGCAGCGCACGCTTTACGGGTTCACACTGTACACCGAAGTAGAGATGGAAAGCGCTAGTTCTGGGCTGGCTCGTCTGCTGAGGTTAGTTGAGCAGGGGCGGCTCAAAACGCATATTGATCGAGCAGTTTCGTGGCGTGAAGCAGACGTAACGTCGGCTGATTTGATCGGGCGCAGATTTTCAGGTAAGGCTGTGCTGCATGTGGACTAATTGTTGTTCATCGGCTGAGTCATGGCAGCCACCTCGGAATAGATTATCGCTGAGCTTTATTTACAAAGAATGAAACAATTTACCTTGTTTACTTTCCTGTATCTGGCGCTGGGAGTTTGTCTAACAGCGATCGCACTTGGATACCCAAACCTGCCTTCGGATCTTCAAAGAAGCTTGTTCAGCAGTGCAGGAGCCTCCTACATTGCTTGTCTCCTCAGCACCTTCCCATTTTGGCGCGAGACGACGATCCGCTTCTATCGCAGACGGAATTCACTGGTCATTCTACCCTGGTTGGTGATTGGAGTGAACATTGTTGGGAGGATCTGGGAGGTTCAGAGTCAGAACTGGACGATGGAAGCCATTTTAGGAGCGTTTTCGCGATATAGGTGTCTTACTGTTTGTAGAACTCATTGTGATTACATGGAAAGTGAATTCTGAACATTAGGGTCTAAATCGGCCGAAACAAACTCGTTTCAGCAACGCGAGATAGAGCAAATATACTACACAAGGAACGCCATGAATAAGCCCAAGTTTTTTGTTACCCCTGGTTATGGGGAATACATGCTGAATGAATTGCATTACTCGCAAGCGGTAAAAATTGGCGATCGAGTAGAGATATCAGGTCAAGGTGGCTGGGATGACAATCTGCAAATTCCCGAAGCGCTTGCGGATGAGATTGCCCAGGCGTTTCGGAATGTAGAGCGAACCTTGGCAACTGCTGGTGCGGGTTGGGAGCATGTTGTCCACGTCAATTCTTACCATGTTGGCGGGTTTCCCCCGGAGGTTAACGAAGTGATGGTCAGGTTATATCGCCATTACATGCCCAACCATGCCCCAATTTGGACACAGGTAGGAGTCGCAGCTCTTGGGCTGCCAACGATGCGGATTGAAATCCGTGTTACTGCAATTGTTCCGTGAATTTTGCACAAGCGGCAACGGGGTGATTCGGCGGCTAAGAAAGACGCACCGATCGGGAAACCGCTCTCGCTTCGTTAAAGCATCTACTTGAACAGAGGAGAAATTCAGATGTCAGACAAAAATAAAGCAATCTTAGAAGCGGCAAACGCGGCGATCGCTCAGGGCAACTATGAAGAATTTTTGTCGTTCTGCACGGACGACACGCAATGGACATTGGTAGGCGACAAGACCCTTCAAGGGAAGGAAGCCGTTCGCCAATGGATGGCAACGGAGTATGTGGAACCGCCTTTGAATATCGTTGCGAAATTGATCGCTGAGGGGGATTTCGTCACGGCACTCGGCGACCTCACAATCAAGGACGAAGAGGGGAAGACGGCTCATTACTCGTACTGCGATGTCTGGTGCTTTCGCGGCGGCCAGATGGTCGAATTAAAGGCTTTCGTGATCAAAACCAAGGTCAAGGATGAAAGCAGCAACGCGGCATAAAAGGAATCGATTATCATGAAAATTTTTTCTCATCACCTGCGAGAACGAAACTTGAAACCCACATTCCGCACCCTCAACTTGCACACACAGTTGGGGTGCTAATGGAGAGTAGATCGGTTTGTTAAATTTGAGTATAAATACTCAAAAAGCCGTGTCACGATCGCGGATGCGGGTCAATTCTGAAAAATACCCCTCTTCTGTCACTCTGGGAAAATAAAAGTGAGAGCCAAATTTTAACTGTAGATAGAGCGGGGATTTGAGCGTTTATTTTCTAACAGAATGGCCCAAATCAAGATTTTTGATAAAAGTCTTATGGGCGTTGCTGAATCACGGTATGAAAATAGATAAGTTGGAAATTCCGAAGATGTTCTGACGCGCTTGTTTCATTTTGTGGAGAGTGAGTCGTTCATACCATAAATCAGCAACGCCTAACTGCTTATCAATTTATTCAACAAGCTCTCTCTATTGATGGCTCCATTTTTTACCGTAGTTGAGCAATTACCACTTTTACGATGGGCTATCGAGGTAAAATTCAAGGGTAACGCTAAAATAGGCTTATGCAAATAAAATGACTGAGTAATGGTTATGGTTGTCGAGTTTTTGAATATAATAGATTCTACACCAACTACCACGCCTCGGCTTTCGCCGACGCTAAACGATGTCTACCGAAACATTAGTTAACTGGCTGGAAAAAAATACCGAATTAGGTATATTATCCCACGATATTTTACAGGCGATCGCGCGTGAAATGGAAATGGCAACTTTTCCCCCCGGGTTTCGAGTGGTAATTGAAGATACGCCTGTCACTAATCTCTATATTTTAGAACGGGGACAAGCCGATCGCTACCGCCGCAAACAACCGGGATTAATGTGGGCGAGCAGTTTGTTGCCGGGGGCGATCGTGAATTTATCTGCCCTCCAGCACTCGCAACCTGCCGATAGTCGAATTATAACTCGGACAGAATGTCAATTTTGGGTAATTACTACCCATCGCTGGCACAATTTGCTAAAAAGATATCCACGCATTACCGAAGCCTACGCTCAACGCTTGGCAGCGAAATTAGAGCAGTTAGAAGCAGAAATTGCCTACGAACGCGAGCGTCAAAATGCCCTCCGCAGCTATCTAGTACCCAAGGCGAGACGGGGAGTAATTGGCAATAGTCGTTATGCAGTGAAATTGCGCCAACAAATTCGCACGGCATCGAGTGACAGCCGATCGGTATTAATCTCTGGCGAACCTGGTTTAGAAAAGGATAATTTAGCTGCTTTAATTCATTTCGGTTCCCATCGCCGCAACGAGCCAATTATTCAAATTAAAAGTGCTTTACTTCAGAGCAATGGAGCGGAATTATTTGGGCGGTTGGGCGGCAAGCCGGGGCTGTTGGAATGGTTGGGAGAAGGGACGTTAATTTTAAATGATTTGCAAGAATTACCCTCTCAATTATGTCCCCAAATTCAGCAATTATTAACCGATGGAACCTATACGCTAGTTGTCAAAGAAGGACAAATACCGCCACCACCACGTTCAAGTAATGCGCGGATAATTTTAATCTCAGAAATTGTCCAGCCCCACCTGGATAACCTGACGCAACATAAAATTAAAGTTCCATCATTGCGGGTGCGAAAATCAGATTTAGAAGCACAGGTTAACTATTACCTTAACCTCATTTGTCGTAAAAAGAAATTAGTCAAGCCCCAAGTCACGCCGGAAGCAATTCGCCGCTTGCAAGCCTACGATTTTCCAGGAAACTTGCAGGAACTGCAAGGAATGGTCGATCGCGCCTTAGTTCAAGCACAGGGGAATCAGGTATTAACGGAAGAAGTGTTTTGGGCCCAGGCAGCGAAGAAACAAAAGTTTCGGCTGAATTTATTAAATATTTATCCTAAATTTCGGCAATTTTTACGGAGCGATTGGTATCCCGATCGCGTGAATTATTGGTTTACTACCTGGGTGTTTGCATTGGTAGTAATTATCCTGTTTGTTGCTCCCCAAGATCGACAACATAATTTTGCCCTAAATATCTTTTGGGCGTGGTGGTGGCCGTTAATTTTATTATTATTCCCCATCGTCGGGCGGTTATGGTGTGCTTTTTGCCCTTTTATGATTTATGGGGAAATCGTCCAAAAACTATCGCTAAGAATTTTCCCTCGAACTCTCAATAAATGGCCGCGACAACAAGCCGAAAAATGGGGTGGTTGGGTTCTATTTGGGCTATTTACTCTGATATTTCTGTGGGAAGAGTTGTGGGATTTAGAAAATACCGCCTATTTATCCAGTTGTTTGTTGTTGCTCATCACCGCCGGAGCGGTAATTTTTTCCCTAATCTTCGAGAGGCGATTTTGGTGTCGTTATTTATGCCCGATCGGGGGAATGAATGGATTATTTGCTAAACTATCAATTATCGAACTTCGCGCCCAACAAGGAACCTGCGCGGCGGAATGCAGCACCTACCAATGTTACAAAGGCGGCCCCGGCTTGGGGGAAGGATTAACTACTAATGGCTGTCCGGTTTATTCCCATCCCGCCCAATTAACCGATAATAAAGATTGCGTGTTGTGCATGACTTGCTTGAAAGCTTGTCCGCATCGATCAGTAGAATTAAATCTGCGCCCTCCCGGCATCGAATTATGGACTACCCACGTTCCTCACAGTTATGAAGTTGCCCTGTTATTTCTCTTATTAGGCGGTATTTATCTGCATCGCTTGCCCGAGATAAATAGTTTGTTGGGCCTGGGCATCAATTTAGAGCAATTTTTACCTCATTTAGGACTGTCGCTCGCAGTGTTAATTATCCCGCCGATGATTCCCCTAATTGCCTACGCAATCATGCAAGCAGTTTATCGATTGGGACAAGCAGAAACCATGCCATTTACAACTTACAAACCCCTCTCATTTGTCTCTCTCGCCTACGGCTATTTACCCTTAGTCTGGGGCGGTAGTTTGGCTCACTATTGGCGATTGGGTTTACAGGAAGGGGGTCGGGTAATTCCCGTAACTTTTGCCACTTTCGGACGAATTAGAGATGATTTACCGAGTTTTATTGGCGATCCAGCGGTGATTAGTTTCTTGCAAGGTTTCACTTTAATTGTATCATTATTAGTCACAATACTGGTGACTCAAAAAATTGCCAAGCGCTCAATTAAATCTTTGATTCCACAACATTTAGCGAGTTTGTGCCTGATGGTGAGTTTGTGGTATGCGATCGTAGGAACCTGAAAGTGGCTATGCGCGATATATTACTTTTAGTTTTAATTTTTTAGGTTTTACCGAACTTAGGATGTAAAACTAACCAGCAAAATGCCAATGTAATACCAAATTCGAGTTAGCCATTCCCGTTATGATGGCGATTGAGCGCATAAGGCGCTTAACTGCCATCTGTGTGTTTATCGCAAGGGAGGAATCATACCATTTTTTTAAAGATGTGATAGACTTATGTAAGAAGTAAAGGAGCCAATGAAAATGTCTGGTCGCCCCAACATAAAAATTACCGAATCTGTAGAATATTTGCAAATAATTCTTAAGAAACAAACAAGAATCCTTGCCTACAATAAAGTACAAATGCTTTATTTATTCCAATCGAAACAAGTATCAACTGTGCGAGAAGTAGCAGCAGTTTTAGGTAAAGGTGAGGCAACAATTCATCGCTGGCTCTTTCAATACAAACAAGGCGGTCTAGAAAATTTATTAAAAAATCGGCAGGTTTTTGGTCGCCCAAAAAAGTTCTCAGTTGAAGTAGGCGCTTTATTGCAACAAGAATTTAGAGATCCTGAAGGATTTCGCAGTTACCAAGAAGTTCGGTTATGGCTCTGGTTAATCAAAGGAATAGCCAGTAGTTATTCGGCTGTATATTCTTTAACTAAAGGTGAATTAAAAAGTAAATTAAAAATTCCGAGACCTCGAAGTATCTCTCAAAAAGCTACGGCAATTAATGACTTCAAAAATAGCTTGCACTACCAAATAAAAGCTTTGCTGGAGACAGCTTCACCTCAAGTAAACAAATATAAAAAAGTCAAGTTTTGGTGCAGCGATGAAACTCGATTAGGCTTGCATACAATTCGGAGGCGAAAGCTAACGCTTTTTGGCGTAAAGCCTATGGGGAAGCACCAATGGAAATTTGAGTGCTTTTGGCTATACGGGGCTGTATCGATTTCTACTGGCAAAAGTTTTTTTTGGGAGTTTTCACATTTAGATAAAGTTTGTTTTGAAGCATATTTGCAACTTTTGTCAATACAATATCCCGATGAATTACACATCATTCAAGTCGATAATGCACCCGCTCATAATTTAGACTCATCTGACTTACCAGACAATATTATTTTACTGTTTCAACCTCCGGCTTGTCCCGAAGTAAATCCCACAGAGAGAGTGTGGGAATATCTCAAAGATTTCTTAGCTTGGTCGGTGTTTAGTAATCTTGATGAACTTCGCACAAAAGTTCAGGAAATTTTAGCATCTTTCACCGATCGCGTCATTGGATTTCTCACCGGATGGTCTTGGATTTTACAGGCTTTATCTCTATCACATCTTTAAAAAAATGGTATCAGGAGTCTCCCGAACCCTCCAAACTGTTTGACTAAAGGTGAGGCGGAATGCTGCAGGCTCCCGGCCGACAAAAACAGGTGGCTTTTATTGGTATTGCTTAATCGGGGTATGAAAAAAAATTAGTTGAAGCTCCCGAAGCTTTGTGGATACTGGTTTCTATAACTTGCATATTTAGCTTTTCATACCGTAAATCAGCAACGCCAGTCTTATGCTCTAAGCATCCCGGATTATTTTCTGCCGAAAGTGACAGAAGAGGGATACAGCAGATTCCAGGCAAATAAAGTACACCTTAATCCCAAGCACTTACCAAACTGGTTGACAAACCCTTGCAACCGTACTCCATAAACCTGGAAATTGCTGTATCCCTCTTCTGTCACTCTGGGAAATTAAAAATGAGACCAAAATTTTCAACTGTAGATATATCAAGGATTTGAGCATTTATTTTCTAACAGAATGGCCCAAATCAAGGTTTTTGGTAAAAGTCTTATGCTATAACCATCCCAGATTATTTTCTGCCGAAAGTAACAAAAGAGGGGTATCCCTCTTTTGTCACTTTGGGAAATTAAAAATGAGAACCAAATTTTCAACTGTAGGTTTATCAAGGATTTGAGCATTTATTTTCCAACAGAATGGCCCAAATCAAGGTTTTTGGTAAAAGTCTTATGCTATAACCATCCCAGATTATTTTCTGCCGAAAGTGACAAAAGAGAGGTATGTAGTAAATCGTACAGAAGTAAGCTTTCTAATATCTTAAGCTTCAGCGGTATTTCGCATACAGGATTATGCACACTATACAAGAACTATCGTGCAATTCTGCGTTTGTATTGCCTCGAAACTGCACCTTTAGTGAAACTGATTGGAAAACCCTTGCGCCGTTTTGGTATCCGATCGCGTTCTCGCATGAAGTCACGGATCGACCGTTTGCCGCAAAGCTGCTCGATGAACGTCGAGTGCTGTTTCGACTTTCCGATAGCTCAACTGTTGCAGCACGGGATTTGTGTTTGCATCGCGGTGCTCCTCTGAGTTTGGGATGGGTTGAGAACGATGAACTCCAATGCAAATATCACGGCGCCGGCTACGACAAAAGCGGTCAATGCACCCGTATTCCCGCTCAACCCGATGCCGCAATTCCCGCTCGGCTGAAATTGACGACCTACGCTGTCACCGAACGCTATGGTTTAGTGTGGGTAAGGCTGGTGGATAACGGTTCGGTGCATTTTCCATACTTTCAGGAATGGAACGATCCAGACTATATTCAGGTTCTGCCAGCCAGCGTGGCTCACGAAGCTGCAGCAGGTCGTCAAGTCGAAGGCTTTCTGGATGTGAGTCATTTTACGTTTGTTCACACCGAATCCTTTGGCGAGGGCGAAAATCCAGAAGTGCCAGATTATCCCGTTGAGCGACTACCGCACGGGTTTCGCGCTGATGATGTCAGCACTGTGAGCAACTATCCGCACAATCTAAAGCATCTGAGTCCGCCTGGGTTTAAGTAGCGTCGATTGTTTGAAGTGTGGCTGCCGTTCACAGCGAAGTTAAGCGTTACCTTTGGGAACGGGCAGTTACACATCCTGAATGCTGCCTGTCCGGTTTGGGCCCGCACAACGCGCTTGGGTAGTGCTGAGAGGCCGCAATTTTGACAAATATGCACCGCTGCAAGACACGCTGGACTTTAACCATCAAGTGTTTGGCGAAGATAAGGACATTGTTGAAGAACAGTATCCCCAAGATTTACCGATCACGCTGCAAGATGAAGTCCACATTGCCGAGGATAAAAGCTCGATCGCCTATCGCAAAGGATTGGCGGCATTGGGTCTAGGACAATCGTTTACCGCCTAACTCCTATCTCAATTAAATTTCGGATATCCAAACCATGAGCGCTGATTTAGAATTTCAAAAACCAATTCCACCAAAGCAATCCTACACAGGTTGGCAAGCAGCACTGGCAGAGTTCTTTGAGTTTGATTTCTACAGAACCAATTTCAGAACAGAGACGCTCGCGGGTATCACCACGTTCATGACGATGGGATACATCTTAGTCGTCAATCCAATTATTCTGTCAAACGCGATTTTTCTACAACAACCTGGAGATTTGTTTTCGCAATTGGCTGTAGCAACCGCTGTGGCGTCGGCAGTTGGAACCTTCTGCATGGCAATTTTAGCCAACTACCCGTTCGGGCTCGCGCCTGGAATGGGAACGAATGCCTTTTTTGCTTTTTCAGTTGTAATCGGACTGAAAATCGATTGGCGGTTGGCGCTGTCATGCGTGTTTGTTCAGGGATTAATTTTTATGCTTCTGACGTTGACAGATGTACGTAAGTTATTGATCGCGGCAATTCCAAAGTCGCTCAAGCACGCAACCGCAGGTGGGATTGGCTTGTTTATTGCCTACATCGGGATGTCAGGAGATGTTGTTAATGGGGGGGCCGGATTGATTGTGGCAAATCCCGCCACAAAAACGGCGTTTGGCAGCTTAGCAGAACCGAACACGCTACTGGCTGTGGCGGGTTTAGCGATTACAGCCGGATTGGTGGTGCGGCGCGTCAGAGGTGCGTTACTATTTGGAATTTTTGGAACTGCTATTTGGGCTTGGCTGTTCAAGGTTTCACCCCCACCTCAAGGATTTTTTGCGCTGCCGGAACTGCCAAAAGACATTTTTGGTCAAGCATTTCTGGGAATTGCTAATCTGAACTCGGAGAATTTTATTGACTGGATTGCAGTGCTATTTGTGTTTCTGTTTGTTGATATTTTTGACACCATCGGGACGTTAACGGGTGTCGGAATGCGGGCTGGTTATATCGGACCTGATGGCGAGCTGCCGCGTGCCAATAAAGCACTGATGGCAGATGCCATTGGCAACACAATCGGTCCGATATTCGGTACGTCGAGCGTGACGGCTTATGTTGAATCGGTCGCAGGCGTTGCCGAAGGCGGTCGAACTGGATTTACCGCTTTAGTTGTGGCAGGATTATTTGCGTTGTCGCTGTTTTTCATTCCGGTGTTTAAAGCGATTCCGGCTTTTGCAACGACGCCGACGCTGGTAATTGTTGGCGCGATGATGTTAGCTGAGGTGAAAGAAATTCCCTGGGATGATATGTCGGAAGTGATTCCAGCATTTCTAACGATTTTCCTGACTCCATTAACGTATTCAATCGCGGAAGGGTTGTCGATCGGATTTATTGCCTATCCGATTGTGAAAACCTGCCAAGGTAGAGCCAAGGAAGTGTCTGGGGGAACTTGGATCGTGGCGGGCATCTTCGTGATTCGGTTCATCTTTATGTCGCTGCGGTTTCATCATTCAGCAGCCTGAGCCGGCTCAGGCGAGATCCAACTGCTAGGTTTGAATCACTTATATCAAGTTCGATCTCCCTGATATCTTGCAGCAATGTCAATCAGGGAATTTTTCGTGGGGTCGGGCGGGTTTATCCTCCCCAACTTTCCATCACTTTAATTTCTACCTCGCAAGGAATCGGAGAGAGAAATTTATTCCCGGCTCTCACCATACATTTTTTAAGCATTGCTTTAACGGGCTTTACTTCTTCGATAGGACACTCTATTAAAATTTCATCGTGAACCACACAAATCAGTTTAGCATCCGTGCAGCTTAGAGGTGAAAAAATGAGAGCAAGAGCGAGTTTAGTAATGTCAGCGCTCATTCCTTGAATTGGGTTATTTAGCATCTCATTAAGCAACGGTTTAGTATCTTTTGACCATAATCTCCTTCTGCCTAAGACAGTCCGACTCTCTCGAATACCTCGGCTCCAGGCGCTCCGAACTTTGCCGTGAAATTGTTTGATACCTGTATAGGATTCAAAGAACTTCTTACGAAAGTGTGAAGCTTGTTGCAGCGTTAAAGTGACTCCATGCTCTGCTTGAGCCATATTCTTAAATTTCTGTGTTCCCATGCCATAAATTAAACCGAAGTTAATAATTTTACCGAGCTGTCTGTCTTCGACAGTAATTTTAGATAAAGGTTTTGCTAGCACCAAAGAAGCGGTCAGAGAGTGCAAATCTTCCCCTTTGGAGTAAGCTTTCACCATCGTGCGATCGCCCGAAACCTTCGCCATGATCCGCAGTTCAATCTGGCTGTAATCGGCTTTGAGCAGGACGTAACCGGGTACAGCTTTAAAACACTGTCGGGTTTCCTTATCTCTGGGGATATTCGTTAAATTTGGCTCTCGACAACTAAACCGTCCTGATCTAGCACCAATCTGAAACCAATTGGGATGAATGCGCCCTGTAATCGGGTGAATGCGTTCAGGTAAACCCAGAGTAAAAGTATCGATACGAGCCGATAAACTGCGGTATTCTAACAGTGCTTGAATAACGGGATACTCGCCTTGCAAAGGAATTAAATGTTGAGAGCTAGTGGAAGTAACAGGAATACCTTTTTCTTGCAAAGCCGCTAAGACTTGCTTGGGAGAGCGAGGATTAATTGTATCCGTAAATTCGGGCAGCAGAGAGATTTGTTGATTAGGGTTAGGTCGATGGAGTTGTGAAGTAATTTGTTTTAAAAGAGAGTCACGTTGATAACAGAGCTTGACTCCCAAAACTTTCCACTGTTCTCTATCTAAAAGCATTCCGTTGAGTTCCATAGAAGCCACCGCAGGCAGACAAGCAAACTCTAGTAAAGCAGTTTTCCAAAGCTTAGAAGCTTTCAGTTTTTGTTGCAGAGCAGCAGCCAGCGGGAGTAAGATTGCAGCATCGGTAGCAGCATATTGGAGTTGAGCGAGTGTTAAGTTTCCCGACCAATCGCTAACTTGCTGCGTTTTGTCTAGCTTTACTTTCAACAAATTCTCAGTGACAGCATCTAGGGACAAATGGCGTTTTAGTCCAGCCGTCAGCACTCGGTAAGCCAAATAGGTATCGAAAAAGGGTTTGGATGGTTCCAGTCCGGCAAAAGCGAGCATTTGCCATTCAAATTTGAGGTTGTGACCTACCTTCAGTGCAGGACTCGCTAAGAGCAAGCGTAATGGTTCGAGGGAACTCGGTTCAATGGTCCATAAATCTACAATGATTACTGGATGGTCAGGAATGGCAAGTTGTAACAATCTAATTTTGGCTTTGTAGGGGTCAAGCCCTGTCGTTTCGCAGTCTATACCGATGATTTTTGCTTGTTGGAATGGTTGAAGGGCTGTTTCAAGATTGAAAGCAGTATCGATCAGTTGATAAGGAGTTTTAAGTGTAACTTGCAACTGAGCTATTTTAAGTTTGTCTGGACTCAAAACAGTTGGGATAGCGGTTGATTGTTTCTGCTCTTTGAGTGGATTAGGTTTCATAATTAGTTCCGTTTATAAAAAAGTGAAAGAATATCGTTGTGTCAATAATGCACAAAATTTAACTATTTTTAAGGAGTTTTCGACATTAGGTAGCTTGAGGATGATGGGTTTTATTTGGGAAGTATACGAGTTATAAGTCTGTTTTTTGTAAATCAATTTAAGTCCTGAACTTTAGGAATAAGGTAAGAGACATAAAGGATGGCGGTTGGTCGAAAAAAACCAGCCAACCCTGGTTTTGATTGAAAATAGTTGCCAACTTTAGAGCTGGCAACAGTTGTTTTGACTATCCCAAGTGCGGCCTAAAAGGTCGCAGCCTGGTTTGCCATCTGGAATCTTTTTACAAACGGCTGCGTTAGCGTCTGTACGATTAGCTTTTGAAAAAGATTTTTAGAGGGAGGTGAGTTGGAAAATATTGCTTGAATTGAAATTTAAAAATTATGACATATAACAATACTCCGGACAGTTTTGGGAACGATACTACAAGCTTACGCGGGGCAGGGAGCATAAAAAAGTCGAATTAAATGTAAGTCAGGGGTGGAGCTGACATTGATTTAATTATCCACAGTGGCTCAAAGTCAAGCGAGCATAAGCCATTGGGCCATATAAAAACTGTCCGGACTATTGATATAATGTAGTTGTCACAATAATTAGGTTTGGCAATTGAATCGCCCTATCCAGCTTCTTCGAGTTCGAGATCGACAGGTAGTTAATGCTATCCTGACATCCGTTACTGAGAAGCATTTAGAAGATGCGACAACCCTGTGGCAACCAACGCTTCGAGGGAGTGGAGAAGAAGATGAATACTGGAATTGGGTTAGTAAAAGCTATAGAACTCAGTTTTTACCAGGAGATGAACTATATGCCATTGAGTGTGATGGCATAACTCAGGGTTTAATGACTATCGATATTTTAAAAAAACGCTGCTATATTGAGTCTCAATTGAGACGAAGATTGGTGTACGTCAAAGCCTTAGCAACGGCTCCCTGGAATCGACCAGCTATTAGCAATCCTCCCACTTATAAAGGAGTAGGTGGAACTCTAATAGATTTTGCGATCGCTCGTAGTGAGGAACTAGGATACCAAGGAAGGATAGGCTTCCACGCACTGCCTGGTGCGCTAGTATTTTATAGAAAGTTGAAAGTGGGGCTGCTAGACTGCGGTCCAGATCCTGAAGAACCCGACAATCTTAATTACTTTGAAACATTAAGGAAAGACAAATGAGTAACTCAATTCCCTCCCAGCCCCAATCCACAATAGATGATACAACCAGTTATCCGCGCTTGATGGAACTGATAGAAGCAGAAGATGCAGCTAATGGAGAAGTTGGCTGCGGTCGGAATTTGGGTAATAAACCTTCACTTTATCTAAAAACCTGCGGTATCAATATCTCTGATGAAAAGCTAAGAAATTTGTTAAGGGAGTATTTAGGTCATTTATTGATGGAGCTAGATTTTGACTCAATCATCAACCAGGTGAGTCATTTCGTAGAGTCATTAGTCGTGCAGGAACACACTCAATTAGAGCAGACAAGACCAGCATTAATGCTCTTAGAATCAGTTTTTGAGCAAATTCCTGCGAAAGAACTCAAACAATGTATTGAGTCAGAATTGGGGGAGTTTTGTTCGGAAACTGCGATCGAGCAAATTGTTCATTACACTGGTCAAGTGATTTACTATTCACTTCTCCAACCTCGACATAAGTGGCCCAAACCTATTTGGGTACTAAGTGCTCTTGAGAAGGTGTATATTGCTCAGGCATCTAGTTTAGATGCAGCAATTGCCCAAGTTAAAGCACAATATTCCCACGAAACCGGAGAGCTGCAAGTAATAAAAGTCGGAGGTGTTCTCGCACCAAACCAAGTGATTTGCTTGGACTTAATGAACAAATTTTAAATAAAAAATGGGGAAGGAATTTGGTAGCTTTAAACGTACCCCAACCTGCGTCATATCCCCTCTCTTAAGCATGGGTATTCTTTAGCTTTTAGTTCCTACTCTCTCTTAAAAGACATTTTTACAGGTTTCATAGCATTGCCCAGTGCTGAGAGCCGTTAGGTAACTTTCATAGAGCTGCCCCCTCCATGTGGAGGGGGTAATTTTTACTGAACAAAATCGCTCATAGGAATGAAGTTGCAGGAACTCGATGCGATTTAAATTGGAATTGTTCACCACATGAACTCATAAAAACCATGCATAATTCATCGATTGAACCTAATTCTGGCTATAACAACTCCGGTTACGAAGCGGAACCCGATTTGACTGTCGGTTACTCGTCATCTAAAGAAGTTCGTCAAGGTAATTTTGACAACGCTTACCAAGAAAATGTGTATGACTTGTCCAACCTAGCAGATACTCCTTGGACAGATTCAGCAGTCCGCCCGAATCCACAGCTTGAGCTGGAGCTTGATTAAAGAAAAAAGCGAAGATGGAGAAATGCAGTCCAGGACGCACTATCAACCTAAAAAAAACAGTTTCTCGTTCTCATGTTCAACCTAGAATGACGGAATTACATAGAAAGAGCGGGTTTTTGGGTAATTCTTAAAATGGAGAGGAAAAGAGGGAAAGAGAAAGAGAGGGAGAGAGGAAGAGAGGGGGAGAGGGAGATTTAGCTGATGGCTAATTTCTGCAATACTGCTCTATTTTTCGTAAGGTTTTAAAAACCGTTTAAAGTTTTTCCAAATTAGAAAGAATAGAGCAGCTTTTTTTACCTAATTTGAGTTAACATCAATAGGATTCCCATGAACAGTCCAAAGCAGTTAAAAAAAATAAGCCAGGTAGGCTCGGCTTTAATAGCTGCCAGTACACTCTGCCTAATTTTTGCTTTCATCTGCATTACTTTCTTAAGCTTTCCATCAATTGCTAGCGCTAGTTCCTTACCTACTAAAATTTGGGAAAAAGAACAATCAAGAGTTTTGCTGCCCGATTGGAGCCAGATTACCTTCAATTCCCTGCCAGCCGTTGCTAGTTCTGGAAGTTCTGGCGGTCGAAGCTGGCAAGCCGGCACTTCTGTTGACAACATCTTGAAGCTGGGGGACATTAACGATGTAAAACCTGAAATTCTTTCTTTGCAAGCAATTGAACAATTGGCATTAGGGGATATCAATTTAGAGAATATCAGCTTGTCAGCATTTCCCTTAGCTGGTAAGCAAACTGTCGGTCACTTAGCTGAAATTGTTCCGAATCTTAGCCAATTTCAATTGAGCGATGTTCCTCCAATTGCTACTTTATCTTCTCAAATAGCCGGAGTGAACTCTAACATCAACCATTTACCAATTGGTCAAGCTGTAAAACAAGTACCGCAACTAGCGCAGGCAAAACTTAACCAAATTGACCTATCTGAGTTTGCGCTCGCCCAAATTCCCAATCTTAATAGCGTAAATTTAGAACAGTTCTCTGGGTGGTCAGAGGAACTCATCAGCAATATTCCGCTACTCAGTCAAGTCCCGCTTTCTAATTTTCCGGTTCCTATTGCGTCTATTGGCAGCACAATCATGCGAATTGACATGATTTACAGTCGGTACGAAAGCAAGCGCAATAACACAATTTCCGGTTCTGATGTAGAAGGATTTGCGGTAGCCTGCGAGAAAGATTGCGCTTATATCGAACTCGACGACATGGAAAACGCCGGTCGCCGCGCCACAGGGCCACTAGAAGGCAAGCAGTGGATTAGCGGCAAATATCAGGAAGTGCGAGGTGGTTCTGGCTGTTTGACCGGTTGGGAACCGACGGGCCGGCATCCTTTTGGGGAAGTGTTTAAAGTAGTGGTAATGGAACCGTCAGAAACCAGCGATACTGTTGACACGGCTCTGTACTTCAGGTTTAGTTTGCCCTGCGGCAAATCGCCTTACATTATTGGCCCGATTCCGTTTCTCAGTTACAGCGTTAATTCGCCTATGTTTGTCGGTCGATTGGAGGGCGGTTCTTCTAACAGTATTTCGCGTTCAAAAGGCGTCGCATCTGAAACAAAACCTTCAAAGCCGCTGAGTTCCAATCAAGCTAAAGAAAACACTTTACCAACTCAGCCTGTACCTGAATCGAAGCGAGAGTGCGCGCGCCCCGCGACTTACGTTAGCGGTGTGGATGTGGCTTCATTAGGGGAGGCGTTAGCGAAACTTTCTGAAGGAATCTCCAATTGGGAAAATACAGCCAGTGCCGACTACGAAGCCATTGGCGAGATGGTTTGTACCGAAGGATCTCGCAACTGCGGGCGGGCGATCGGTCGCTATCAGTTGATGAGTTACCGGGAAGACGTGCAGCGTGCTGTCAGCTCAATTCCAGGGGCGGCTAACTTTATCCTGAACGTCAACAAAGGTCAAAAACCTACAAGAGAGGAACTCTTCCAATATTTTCCTCCTGCTGTTCAGGATAAAGTCTTGCAAAATTCTCTAGCTGAGAACTTAGTCAGCAGCCAACAGGAAATTGACCCTAAAACTGGGCAGGTGTTCAAGGGCGATCGCTTAATTGAGCGAGTAGCACAGAAACACTTTGGGGGTTCTGGCAGTAAAATTGATGCCAGCTATTCCAACATTTTAGGTGGCTACTCTCTCAAACAGTACGGGGAAAAAGTTCGAGAGCTTTATAACCACAATACCAGCGACAATTGCCAAGCTAATTCTGGTGACAGCAATGGCATCAGCAACTCGGTCGGCTCCGGCATTACTTTAAATGCTAGTTGGAGTATTAAGGTGGCGCTGTTCATTAGCTCTTTTTTGGTGGGAACGTGGTTTTTAATTCGACTGTTTCACAAGCGAAAGCAGCAAATTTTTCTGATGCTAATCGCTTTGGGGCTAGCTGTTACTCTTGGCACGGCTGTGCTCTCCCATTGAACAAAGGGAAAGGGGAAGTGGAAATGCAAGGTATTAACAAATATAGGACTTACGCAAGACAGCAAATTTTACAGTATTTGTGGCCAACTGCACCGAAGAACACCTACAAACACCTTACAAATAGTGTCTCTGCGTTCACGAGTGAACTATAACACAATACGGTTCAAGTAAGAACAATCTGACTTCCTTTCACAAGTCTGTATATCCTAAAAATTCGTGAAATGGAATTCGTCTGAAAGGGCTAACCCAAGCGTATTGGACTATAACAACTTTTTCGCTAACAGGACGTTTTTAAGTGCTTAAAACATGAATTTTCTTACGTTTCTGTTCTGATATCTATTCCGAAACCTGAATTTTATTGCATTTCTGTTCTGACATCTATTCCGGTGGCATCGGAATGATTAAACCACAGAGGACGCAGAGGACGCAGAGAAAGAAAAGAGAGAGATTAATAATTCCGATATCAACGGATTTGATATGACTTGTTCCTAAGTTGTTCTCGCTCTAAATTGCATAGTCGTTTTATATTCCGATAAGGAAGTCATTAAAATTGACTGTAAATTTTAGACATACAACAGCTTAATTAAGCAAAGAAATCTCTCTTTTCGTGTCTTTTTCTTCCGCTTTATTGTCCTTTTTTTTCTGTTGTTTTGTATAATTGGAGTAACAAATGGTTGAACAAAATCGAGTTAAGCAAAAAACAGCAGGCAGCCAAAAGATTGTAAAACCCCCGGTTTGGTTAAATCAACTTGGTTACTGGTTTCGCATTGGTTTGACAGTTTTTACCGCCCTGTCGCTATTATTGGGGACAGTTGCTTGCACGAATTCTAGTTCAGCAACAACCGCACCAGCTTCTTGGCAACAAGCTTTGCGAGTCACTCCAAAAGAAACTTTAACCCTAATCGTAAAGGAACACAGCAGCCTTCCAGAACTCAAAGTAGCGGCTGGGCAAAGTGCAGCGGCGGAAGCAATTAAGAGAATGCGAGTGTGGCAAGTTAATGGCTCGGTAGGACGGCTGAACCTTTATGATTTCAATAATTCCGCTCTGTGCGGTACAAAAGGCTGCCTTTATGTTGGCTACTTAATTCCTAATGATTCAAGTCAAATGCCAACAGAAGTATTTGCAGCTTATCTCGACCCCCATAAACCGCCGAAAACTCCTTTGTTTAAGGCTGACAGTTCCTCGCACGAGGGTTTGCCTTGTCTAGGAGTGAATCAGCTTTCCAAAGAAGGCCGCCGCCAGCTTCAATTTTGCTACGACGGCCTTACCTATCAACTTGCTGACAGCCAGCTTTTCAAAGATGGTTAGTGTTTAGTAGTCGGCGGGTTCATCGAAGTCAAAATCTTCTTCTGAATCAACCTCAACTTCAACCTCAACCTCAGCAGCTTCCGACAATTCATCTAACTCCTCTAATTCTGAGTCTGTTCCTCCTTCAACTTGTGCAATTTTGCGAGGGGGCGACAATTTACCTCGACCTTTGCGGTTAGTTAGGCTTTCTGGCAACGCCTGGACTTCAGGTTCGGCACCAGCAGCTATAGCTGGCAACCCGGCATCGCTAGCCTCAATGAAACCAGCAATGTTATTGTGCAGTCCCCAAATCAATTTCTTTTGTTGTTTTTGACCGAGAAATAGCTTATGAAAATTAGCATCAGTTGGCTGAGTAATGCTGTGAGTTTTGCAGCAAAACGATTTATTTTTGCCTTCCCCTTCTTTGATAGCTCTAAACTCGACATTCAACACTCCCAAAGAGCGCCACTTGTCATTTTTACCGCTGTAATCTCTCCCAAAGCAATCAGCAAATGCCCGTTCCAAATTGCGGTAAAATTCTTCTCTAGCGCTCTTAAAGCTCCAGAGGGCTACATTCTTGAAGCGGACGACAATCGGTACCTGATGCAGGGGTTGGTTTTTGGGATTTAGAAAGATGAGAGCGTGTTCGGAACACACTTCCTGCGTCTTTTTATCGAGGGAATCGCGATATTCGTCGTAAAGCCCAATAAAACTACCTGCTAATTCTCCATTTTCTTCAATATCTTTGTAGCGGATGTACTCAGGCACAAAAGCTAATACCAACATTCTCGCTTTTGGGAGCAGTAAGCCTGTCACTTCTTCGCTTAGTTCGACCGTTGTCAATTCCTCAACATTAGGCATTACGTGCCATTCCGCTTTGACAAGCTGGTCGTTCGGGAGCAAAATACCTGCTGGGTTATCGTTAATCACGATTCCATAGGGCAAAGAGGGCTTGCGAGTTTGGTTGTAATCACTGTTGAATAGCTCCGGATCTATCTCGTAAGAATCAGCACTCTTGTTCTTTTGCGTGTTGGACTTTCCACTAGAATTCTGTACTGTCTTACTGGGAGATTTCGCGTTATTGCTTCTTACCATTGTTTACCTATTTTTGTCATTGTCTCCCCCTTGAGGCGATAGCCGCTAGCTGAAACATTTAGTTTTTTTAAGAGCTAAAAAAAATGAACAATTTGCAATTTCTGCCTAAAATTAACAAAGCTACCTTGATACCAATGGCAGTTCAACCTCCTAAACGTTCGTTAACTAGCATCGATTTTGGCGGGTTGTTGGGTCAGTTTATGAAGCCAGAGGGACTGGCAATGTTAGGGCTAATGGCAGGCTTACTTATTGCTTCCAAATTAGTTGGAAACGGGAAAGGTAAAATTACCTCCGGGCGGCTGTGCGGGACGGCAGAAAAATTGGCAGCCACAGGCTCTGCCCTCAAGCAAATGAAAGAAAAAAAACGGCAGCCCGTTACTTTGTGGAGCGGTACGCCGACTTATTGGTTTAAAGGTTGTCAGGGATTGAGTGCTCGATTGCAAACGCTATTAGGTGCAAATCCGACGGTTTGGTTTCCCCACGCAGAACGCGGAACTTTAGTCATTGGTGCTCCGGGTTCTGGCAAAACATTCAGCGTCATTGACCGGATGGTTGAAAGTGCATTCCAGCAAGGTTTTCCTGCCATTATTTACGACAAAAAAGGAGACCAGATGAAAGTGCTTGCACCCCTTGCAGTGCGCTATGGCTACGATGTGCAAGTGTTTGCGCCAGGGGAAGCTTACAGCGGCACTATCAATCCTCTGGATTTTATGAGAGATGCACAAGATGCAGTAATGGCAGCAGAAATTGGACAAGTTATTGCTCGAAATGCTAGTCCGGGGGAGAGTAAAGGCAATGAGTTTTTTGAGAAAGCAGGCGAGTTGATGGCGAAGGGTTTAGTGCAGTTGGCAAAAAGCAGTCCTTACCCGGATTTAGCTTTTGTGTACGCAATTATTCAACTGCCTGATTTGGTCAAGCGCATCGACCACGCCGTTCACCGACCAGACGGTCATCCCCTCAAAATGGACAGGTGGATTGCCTCTAGTTTTTCGCAGTTATTAAGTTCAAAAGATGCTGAAAAAACAGTGGCGGGCATCAAGGCCACCGCAGAGGCTACCTACTCCAGTTTCATTCAAAAAGATTTGTTGCGGGCATTTATTGGTCGCAGCACCATTCCAATTGCTTTAGAAGGGAAAAAGTGCATTATTTTCAAATTAGATGACCAAAGACGCACTGTAGTGGGGCCGCTGTTAGCTGCTGCTATTCACTTATGTGTGGTGTCTAATTTGAGTCGGGTACGTTCTGACCCATTTTTGTACTGCTTAGACGAGTTTCCGTCTCTCAAGTTCGACAGAATGGATCAGTGGGCTAACGAATATCGTTCTGCTGGCGGCGTGCCGATTGTTGGCATTCAATCACTCAATCAGCTTTACAATCTCTATGGGGATAAAAAAGGGGCGGCGATCGCCAGTGCTCTGTCAACTCATGTCCTCTTCAACCCCGGCGATTTTGAGACAGCCGAAAAATATTCTAAGCGGTACGGGGAAGTGGAAGTGCTGGTAAAAAATCGATCGACCGGCAGCTCGACGGGGCAGCAAACGAGCCGTTCTGTCAACTGGAGCGAACAGTTGCAAAAGAAACCGCTGATTAGTCCTGACGAAATTCTGAGGTTTCCTCAAGGCAAGTGCGTCATCACTTCACCGGCCTACGCAACGGGGACGGAAGCTTTATTTCCCTACCCTCTCAAGATTCCGGTGCGGCCCGGCGACATAAAGCGAGCTAAAGAGTCTGAACAACTGTGGGACAGCAGCATCAGACCGCAGCTTGAAAGGCGGGCGAAAGCTTTGTCAGTAGAGCAGCAGACGGGTAAACTGCTCAATATAGATGAAGAGCTGGATCAGCGGATTCGATTCGCTTACCAATTGCTGCCACATCCGAACGATCCAGAAGAACCCGTGACTGTGGCTGATGTTAAGTCGCCTGTTAATGCTGCTGGTGCGAACAGTGCGGCTGAGAAAATAGCGGTTGGCAATATTCGGAAAAAACTCAAAACTCTGTCCTTTGGTGACGATAGATGATGGAGCAAACTAAACAATTTTTGGCTGACATTTTGATTGTTGACGATATTCTAGCTAACATTCAACTACTCTCTCAATTGCTAATTGAAAATGGTTACAAAGTCAGGAAGTTGATTAGTGGAGAGCGAGCTTTAAAAGCAGTAGAGTTGCAAGCGCCAGACTTGATTTTGCTAGACATAAAAATGCCCGGTATGGATGGTTATGAAGTCTGCCGTCAACTTAAAGCATCTGAAGCTACTTGTGATATCCCTATAATTTTCATCAGCGCTTTAGATGACGTATTTGACAAAGTAAAAGGGTTTGAGGCGGGCGGTGCTGACTACATTATAAAACCTTTTGAGCCTGTTGAAGTGTTAGCGCGGGTATCTGCCCAACTTAAAATGCAGCGCTTGCAGCAGCAACTTCGCTGCGCTAACGTGCAATTGGCTGCACAAAATGTTCAGCTCAGCCAGGAAATTCAAGAAAGACAGCAAGCAGAAACCAATTTAAGAATGCTGTTGCACGCTGTTTCGCACGATTTGCGATCGCCTCTATCGGGAATGTCGCTGCTGCTGCGAAGTCGCCTCAATGATGCTGGCAGTAACATTGCTATTGATAGGCGGACTATGGAGGTTATGGTGCAAAGTTGTTCGCGCCAACTCCAGTTGATTGAGTCACTAACAGCAACACAACAGTTTGATGTGAAAAGTGCTTCTTTAGCCATGAAGCCGCTGTCGCTGCCCACTTTAGTCCAAAATATTCTTATTGAAAGATTACCAATTCTCAACCAGCATCGAGTCAAGGTTAAGCAGCTTTTTGCAGCCGATTTGCCTTTAGTCAATGCTGATGCCCAGCAGCTCTGGCGGGTGTTTGGCAATCTGATCGACAATGCTGTTAAATACAATCAGTCTGGGTTTATTTTGACGGTAGAAGCTAAAAAGGAAGGTGAGATGGTTCGCTGTACGGTTGCAGACAATGGGGCAGGAATTTCTCTTCAGCAATGTGCAAGATTATTCGAGCCTTATACGAGGGGAGTTGGAGTTAGTTTAAGGCAAGGATTGGGATTGGGACTTTTCATTTGCAGGCAAATTGTTGAGGCTCACGGCGGAGAGATTGGCGTTGATAGCGAATTGGGAAAAGGAGCGAGGTTTTGGTTGACATTGCCAAAGTTTGAAGATTGACAAGATGCCATAATTTGCTACGCGATAGCTACGCCTCAAAAACCACTTTTTTTAGAACAATTAGAAGCTGCATTCCAACGGCTAAACCAGCCCCAAACGCAGTGCTTTAACGGCAGCCTGGGTGCGATCGCTCGCTTCAAATTTAGCTATAATCATCTCTACATGACCTTTGGCGGTGTGGACGCTCATTCCTAGTTGAGCAGCGATTTGTTTATTGCTTTTACCCTCAACTAGCTGCTGCAAAACCTGCATTTCCCGTTCTGTCAGCTTGATGTCGTCATTCGCATAGCTATCGGGCAGTGGCGTTTTGAGATTTTGCAGCACGCAGTCGGCAATCTTAGGGTCTAGGTAACTGCCACCTTCTTGCACAGTCGTAATCGCTGCTAGAAGTTGTTCTGCGTTAGTGCCTTTAACGCAGTAGCCATGAGCGCCACTTGACAAAGCCGCCATTACCTGAGTTGGATTGCTGTGGTGGGTGAGCATCAAGATACGAGTATGCGGCAGTGAGGCTCTGATTTGCTGCGCGGCTGCAATACCGTCGATTCCGGGTAAGTCAATGTCCATCAGCACGATGTCTGGTTGGTGTTGCAGTGCAGCACTGACGGCTTCGTTGCCGTTAACAGCTTGTGCGACAACTGTTAAATGGGGTTGGTTATTGAGGATATGCTGTAGACCGAGCTGCATCATCGGGTCATCTTCAACTATCAGGATGGTTTTTAGTTGGCTTGTTTTTGGTTGGGTGGCGGTAGTTGCAGTCACGGCTAAGATTCCTACTACATTTTATCCATAGTCTATTGTTTTTCCTCATATTAAAGAGTGTCATCCTCCTATGGAGAGAAGAAAAGTATTGATTTTTGGGCAATTTCGTCGGAAGGTGGATGTCTCTCGATAGGAGGATGGTAATAAAGTCGATTCTCCAGATTTTTAGGTGCTCAGAAAAATTCTAGTGATGCGGCCCGAAAAGCCCGCGC
The DNA here is from genome assembly GCF_036705145.1 of Microcoleus sp. B5-D4. Classification (NCBI taxonomy): domain Bacteria; kingdom Bacillati; phylum Cyanobacteriota; class Cyanophyceae; order Oscillatoriales; family Microcoleaceae; genus Microcoleus; species Microcoleus sp. B5-D4. The sequence continues at coordinate 24,769 of NZ_JAUBTV010000055.1, forward strand.
GAGAGGCTCACACTACCGTTGCCACCACAAATCCAGAAGAGCTATACACAATCTGAACAGATTATATCGACACTTCGTTGACTTCATCCAAATTGATTTCATCCAAATTGACTTCATCCAAATTGATAGCTGTTGCTACTTCCTTCGGTTGAGGTGTTAGATGACCATTGAGCTTGATAACTGTTTGTTTTCTCTCTCGTTCAATGGTAGTCAAAAGCCAATTTTGAGTGTGTCGGTGTTGCTTGCTGTCCCAGGCAAACAGAACTTTTTCTGCTGGTTGAGTCGGGTGCAGTGCCAAAATAATCAGTTGTAGCTTGTGAGGCTCGATCTCGAAGAATTCGGCAGCTACCCATAACTTAACTCGGTCTTGCCAAGTCAGTACAGGATGGCGAATCGCCCACTCAAATAGTCTGGGTGTTCCTTTGACTAAACCCACATTTGTACGGACTTGTATCACTTTAAATGGAGGAGAAGGGGAAGAATTTTCTTCTGTCACTCCCCTTTTTGTTCGGTCTAGTTTTGTTTGAAGTGGAATGTCAACAAACAGTTTTCGCTGCGGTAAAAACAGTGATGGCGATAGTTCTTGGAGCTGGAAAACCCACTGCTGGAACTGGGGCTGACTGTTGAGTATTGGCTCGACAGGTAATCCCATTAAAACTTGCTTGACAAGCAGTTGCAAGCGTTCTTGCAGATAGGAAGGAACAAGAGGTGGCTCTTGTAGTGGGCTAGTATGAATAGTTTGATTGAGGTCTGATAGAGTAAGGAGGTACATTGCTCAGAGCATAAAAGACTGAGCAATAGCGGCGATCGCCAGAAGTCAGGGGGAGTGGGGAATGAGACGCTGACTTTTCCGGCTTCTCAACTGAAAACCGTGAGGGTGTAGGCTGCTTGTTACCTAATTATACAAGTTTGGCTAAAAATGCTACTGAGGAGGAAATGATATCGGCAATATCATCTGGATCGAGGGAATAGATCTTTGCTAAAACTTCTTTTTTAATTTTTTCAGAGCCTACCCTCTTGCTGCCACTCACCTGACCGATCGCCACCTCATCCAAACCGCGTTGATAAACTGATAGGGATATTTCTCCATCCAAATAAAGTTGCAGAGTCTTGGTACTGCCACCGCTTAACTTTGCCAGTTGCCGAAAGTTCTTAGAATCGGATTCGGGTATCGTTTTCCCTTTTAACCACCGATATACGGTTGAAAAATCTACTCCGATAGCGGACGCTAAAGCGCTTTGAGTCCAGCCTTCTTTCAGCAGCAGCTCTATCAACTGAGTCAGCCGCTTTTGGCGATCGAGTATAAGAGAAGATACAGAGCTAACAGTCACAATTGCTTACCGAAAATTTAGGTTTAAAGTCCTGGGGCACACGGGAACTAACGCCCTTGCGAGACACCGACAAGAGTTTGGCTGAGGAGACTCCTCCGAGTGTAAGCCGAGTAATGGAAAGAGGAAGCCCAAAGAGTGGTCTTGGGAATCCCCGCGCGCGAACGCACCCGGAGGATGTCAACTAACGCTTTTACCGTACACTATTTTACTTTCTGCTGCGTTGAAGCCGATACTTTTTCGCTATTTTACGCCCTTTCTACAAAATTTGAGCCATCACAGCCTTAATCGATTACGCAACTACCCTTGCACTATGCAATACTTAATCTTGCACCGCGCAAGACGGACGGAACATCAATGTCAACCTCCAAAACAGTTCGCGGTTCTGATGCACATAACTTCTCTGTTGTTCCCAGCGCTGAACTCCCTGCGAGAGTTGCACAGGACTGCCACCTAAACAAAGCCGACGCTAAAGATTTGTCTGCTCAGAGCAGTACGCTCACTGATGCTGAAGCATTAGAATTAAGCAGCTTGGAAGCGAAAGTCGAACGGAGCTTGAAAGCTTTCTGGGAAATAGGGCAAGCTTTGCGCCATATCCGGGATCGCCGCCTCTACCGACAAGACTTCTCGACGTTTGAAGACTATTGCACTAATCGGTGGGAAATGTCTCGTCGCTGGGCTTACCAATTGATCGAGGCGGCAACCGTCTATGAAAATGTGCGCCATGGCGCACAAATCCTTCCCGCCAATGAGCGCCAAGTTCGCCCTCTAACAGCACTACCCTCCCAAGAGCAGCCTAGGGCTTGGGCCCAAGCCGTTTCTACTGCTCCGAACGGCAAACTTACGGCTTTTCACGTTGCCCGAGTTGTTGAAGAACACCAGAAAAAAAATTCGAGGAATAAGTCTAACAACGAGAACAGTTCCAAAAACCAACGAACTCTCTGGGCCAATCATCCATCGTCAAACCGTGAGATTTCAGCAGCCACTCAAGAGAATGCTGAGGGATTGGGAGCAACATCCAGTCAGTCAGAAACTCAATGCCGAAGCTGCTGGAATTGCTATCATTGCAGTTTTGAGCCTGTTCAAGACGACCCTCACAGTTTTTATTGTCAAAAGCTAGGCAAACTAAGCTTTATTGAGAAAGATGGTAACGAACGAGGAGCTAAATGTAAATTGTGGCTCGATCGATGGATCGAACCAGAGTTAGTCAAAAAGGCAAAACGAGCCCAACGAGATACTTTTACCTTAACTCTACAGCTCCCGATACACCTGCAAGCCCAGATGCAAGATGCGGCTAAAACTCAAGGGCTGGCTGTAGTAGATTGGGCAGCACAAATCCTTCAAGCAACAGTTGGTAAGTAGTATAGGGCTAGAATTCGTCTAAATTAAACAGCGTAAATTGATGAGGCGATGTTGTCGTATTTCTGGGTCGGCGTTGGCCATTAACAACTTCTTGAACTACTGGATTTGAGTGAATTGATGTCTTCTCATTCAAGTCAATAACTTCTGAGCTTTCTCCTGAACTTATTTCATGTTCGCCTGGATAATCAGTATCATTTTTAGCCTGAGATTCGACAGGCTCAAACCACTCATTATACCAGTAAGCAGCGTTTATTGATTGAGGTCTATCGCTACTTAAAGTATTGCCAAGGAGCAAATCAGTTTGACCCAACCACCAAATCGGAACAGCCAGCCAAGGTGAAAACATATAAAACTGAAACAAAGCGCATTTTAACAGAGTAGGGTCTATATCTTGACCGATACCGCTCAGACAGTAATTCGACTGTGTTAACATTAAAGCACCCGTACCGCAAGCGGGTTCATTGAAGCTGGAAATTCGCTCTGTCTTATCACCACTGACTAACTTAGATATCAACTGACACAAAGCTAAAGGTGTCGGATAAAACCCTGAACTTTTTTGAGCAGTCTTTCCGCAGATTTGGGGTAGCAGTCTGCCCATATAATCTTCAGGATATAGCATGAGAATTGACAGGTCAAACATCTGATAGAGACGCATTGATGCACCTTCACAGCCGGCGGGTTCTTTGGGTAACATTTTATAAGCTGGATGTCCGAATGCGAACAAAACCCAGTCCAAGAAAAACTCCAAATAGTCCCAAGCTGACCAAGTTTTCCATTCTCCATGTTGAGGAATGCAATTGAGAGTGTTATCTAGCATGGCTTCTGCGGTAGGAGAATGCTGCCATTCGATTTGGGGAATCGGTTCTGCTGGCAAAGTTTCCTCAATTACAAATTTGGGTAAAATTTCTGGTTTTCTGTTCTCCAGAATGGCTAGCATTGGCTCCATCTTCCACCGCATCCAGGCATGAGCGGGGACAGCTTGACACAAAGCCCAATAATCCCACCTTCCCCATAAACATCGGTCTATTTGTGCGAGAATTGTTAAAAGCCAGCCATGCTTTAAATCTCGTTTGAGGTTGGGAATTAAAGCTTGCTTTTTCTTTAGTTTATAGGGTTGCTTTCTGAAATGTAACAGCGTTGACTCTCTAGTTTTGGAGTCAATAACTGGTAATAAAAGCTGGTTTTTCATGAGTACAAGTCCGAAAAATGCACCCATAAAAACCGCAGTAGCGGTTCGCACAATTCTATGTTGATGCAAGCAGCGTCTTGTTTAATAAAAACAGTAAAAAAAATTGGGAATACAGTGTAGCTTTTTTGTTTGAAAAAAGCTACACTCTATTCCCCACTCCCATTTTCCCTATTTCTCTCTCCCCATTCCCCTTTCTCAGCCGTCTATTCCACCAATTATTTTGATATTTGAGGAGTAGAAAATGCTTCGCACAGCAGCAGCCCCACCTGCTTGAGTAAAGCTTTGTTACCATCAGGGCATCCCGACTGAATCAAACATTTAGGACAGCCAGAACTGCAAGAACAACTGCGGGCTAACTCAGCAGCCGCATGAGCTAATTGAGGGAGAGAACGAAAAATAGCTTCCGAGGTTCCCGAACCTCCTTCTGCTAAATCGTAAAAGAGTCCTGCATAGTCATTTGCACCTCTCTTCTCTACTAGAAAATTCACATCATTAGGTGAAGCCAAAATAGTCAGAGGTAAAGCTGCTAAAATTTGATGGCCGAAACTGTGAATAGCCAACAAATTCGCGGGGTACTCCCACAACTGCTGATATCCGGGAGGAATCGGCTGTTGAGACTGAAGCAATTCCTGGCGAGTAGCTGTTACTACGTGTTGCAGGTAACATTCAACCGGGGAATTCAAACTAATTTGCAGTACAGGAGTCGCAAATTTGATTTCGTAAGGTTGCTCAAAGTTTACCTCATTAAGAACCGATGTTAGCTCAGCAGAGCGAGTTCTCTTACCACAAACAGGACAGGCAGTACATTTTGGTAAATGCTCTTTGTAATTGACACACTTTCTATTGAGACAAGTTAACTCGTAATTGCGAGTTAATAATTGATAACCCGTGACGAGTTGGCTAATTTCTCCCCAAACCAGTTCCAGAATAGCTTGAGCTGGCATTGTCTTACTATCCGTTGAATTGGTTTGAACATTTCCTTCAACTTCTGGAATAACCAACGGGATTTGTTGAGGCAAACTCAAATTCTGCTTGAGGCTGGTATCAGTGTGGCTAATCGCTACAGTAAACAGTCGAGTTTCAGGGGTGTTTTGCAAAATAGCTTTGCCATTCAAGAGCGAGCGCGAAGTATAAGTCACCAAACAGCCGTCTGAGTTTTGCGTGCGGTAAATAGCACCAGGAAATACCTCTCGATAAGCAATCTCCGCACTGAGGAGTTCAATCTCTTCTTGAGTATCTGCATCCACCAGTTGTATCGTGCTAGCACCCGTTCCCCCTCGAAAGTTTACATCTTTATGGGGAAAGCCCTTGGCCCATAATTTATCCCGACTTTTGTGAAGAACACCTTGCTCAATTAAAGCCGTTGCAATTTGAGGAGCGCTCTTGCCAAAGTAGTGCTTGAGCTTATTGGCAGGAATGCCAGTTTCAACAGCCGCGCACATCAAATGTTTGGCAATATCTATGGGATAATTGGCATTAAAGCTCACCAATTCAGATTCTGCCGACAGCAACAATTCAGGGCGCTCGGCAAAATAGTTATCCAAAGGTGATTGTGCAATGGGAATGAAGACAATTAAACCGGAGTTTGCGCGACCAGCCCGGCCAGCCCTCTGCCTGAAAGCTTGCAAGCTTCCCGGCCATCCCCTAATAATAGCAAAATCAAGTTGAGGCAAATCAATTCCTGCTTCGAGAGCGCTAGTGCTGAGGATACACTTAACTGTTCCTGACTGCAAAGAGTTAATAATTTCCCTGCGGCGCTCGCTTGTTAAACTGCCGTAGAAAATTGCTACTTGCGACTCAATTCCCGAGTTAGTTTGAGTTACAGCTTCTTGCTTAAAAGTTGCCCACAAGTTCTTAATTGCTTGTCTGCCGTTACCGAAGCAAATTCCACTTTGCCCTTGCTGCAACAAAAACATAATGATGCGAGCAACATCGGAATTAGCATCATGAGTCGGTTTAGTAACAATTAATTGCCGTTCTGGGACAGCAGCTCCGCTAGAGTTAATCCAAACTAACCGCTCGGGTTTATTGATATTTCGCTTTCGACTTCTACCAGATAGTAACTTCGCTAATTTAACGGGGTTGCCAACGGTAGCACTCAATATCAGGAATTGCAGTTTTTGAGAAGAACCTCCGCGCTCGTCTACTGCCAATTTTAAGCGGCGAATTAAGCTAGCCATGTTAGCTCCGTAAACTCCGTTAAAAGTGTGAGCTTCATCTAGGACAATATAGCGGAGGCGACTTAAAAAATGCTGCCAAGGCTGACTCCAGTGAACGCCTTTCAGCGCATAGTGAATTAACTCTGGTGTTGCGCTGATTATGCTAGGATTTGCAGCTAATAATTGTTCTCGGGTTTTGGGAGGAGTATCCCCAGTTAGAAGGGCAAGGCGCGGGCGCGCAGGCTCAGGAATCAGTTGGAGCAAATCGGCAAGTTTTTGACTTTGGTCGGCTGTTAAAGCTTTCAAACCATAAATAGAGAGTGCAGTAAATTGATGTTGGAGAATGCCCTCTAAAATAGGCAAGTACGCACTTAAAGATTTGCCAGAAGCTGTTGCTGTGCTGAGGATGACATCTTTGCCCTGGCGCACGGCTTTGAGTGTTTTAATTTGGTGCGAATAAAGCTGTTGAATGCCTTGGCTGTGCAAAGCAGAAATTATTGAAGGTGGCAAGTCTTGAGGAATTTTGTAGAGCTTAGGAGTTGTAGCAGTCGCGATTGTCTGATAAATAACCTCTTCGCCTAAAAACTCACACAAATCGGCTGTTGCAGTTGGCTGCAAATGGCTTGCTTCTGGGAAGTTATTTTGGTGAAAATCATGTCTGGCTATTAGTTGGGAAAGAAGGTTGATATAATTGGGAGGCATTGGTCACTCTAAGAATGAATCTTTTCTCTCTTACTACCGATAGGTAGGAAAAAGAACGAGAGAGGAAATTAATAAAAAAACTAGGAGTCGGACTGATTTTGGTAGCAATTATGGGTTTTGGTTCAGGAACCAACAAAGCGGTAGACTTCCACCTCACTGCGCGATCGCCCCGCCTCGTGAGACGCTAGCATTAACACAGTACACTTGCCATGTATATAGCGGTTCTCAAGCAAGTGAGGTGTCAACTGCCTAAGCTGCTACGCATCTAAAGTGTATGTTGGGAATGAGGGGAAGAGAAGGAGAGGGGAAGAGAGGGAGAGGGGGAGAAAGGGAGAAGGGGAGAGAGTGCAGTTCGGAGTTGAAGGTTGGAATGTAGCAAAGAAGAGAGGGAGAGGGGGAGAAAGGGAGAAGGGGAGAGAGGGAGAAATTTTTACGCTTTTTATACAAGGATTTAAGTATATAATTTAAAGACGCGACAGCTTACCAATTACCAATTACCAGACTTACCTCATTTAACCCAGAAGTGTTATAGTATCCGATTAAGAATAATAAACCTATGCCTTACAGTAAATTCACTCTCAGCAAAGCTGTAGAAGATTTTCATCTCACAATCATTGAAGGAGCGCGTTTTTTACCAGAAATCCTCCCAGTGACTCCTAGTCTTTTACTACAAGATACTCTCAAAGAAACAATTCCTTGGGCGATCGCGGTGAGTAGCGAAAAAGCTCGTTCTGAAGGGATTATCAATCCTGTGTTACTAGAAGTAAAACGCCAGCTTCAAGGACTGATTAGCGTTTTTTCCGGCGAGGAATTCAATGTAGAACCGGAGGCTGAACTCACAGGCTATGTTGACTTTCTCCTGAGTCGTTCCCCGGAACAACTCTACATTAAAGCCCCTGCGGTTGTATTGGTGGAAGCCAAAAAAGAAGACCTTAAACCGGCTCTTGGGCAATGCCTTGCAGAAATGGTGGCAGCTCAACGCTTTAATCAACAAAAGCAACAGCCGATATCGACGATTTACGGAACGGTAACTAGCGGTACAGTTTGGCGGTTTCTTAAACTAGAAGAGCAATGCGCGTCCATTGACCTTACAGATTATCCACTACCTCCTGTTGAGCAAATCTTGGGCTTTCTGGTTTGGATGATGCAGGAAAGATGAGCTGTTATTAAACAAAAATAGCGAGCTAGTGTGATAAATAAACTCACAAACTTCTTTGATAAATTAATGAGAAAAACAACTTCTTTATCACTACAGTTAATTAAGAGTTACGCATAAACTTTATCTGTAGGGTACGCCGCGCACCTTACTGCTACCAATAGTGTTGCAAAGCAGTTTTTGCCTCCAGGATTGTTAATGAAAGACTGCCGAATTAACTCGGCAGCGCTTTCCTGTTATTTAAGGTGAGTGAGTTGAGTGATGCTGAGCAAAGCAGGCAACATCGAGTCAGGCTTATCTCCTGTTTTGAGAGCGATTTCTAAATCAAACAAAATGGAGAGCGATCGACTTAAGAAGTTCGCAGATACTTCCTTAACCTCCTGCTTAAGGAAATACAGCCGTTTGGGGTTACTAATTCCGCACATACTAGCAATTTCGCTATCAGAACGTTGTTGGTCGGAATTGATAGTAGCTTTTACCCACAGCCAAGTTTTAAACTGAGTTTGAAGAGTCGCGATAATTGCCAAAGGAAACTCTGCCCGAGATAGCAATTCATCAAGCACCTTAATTGCCGCCACTGCTTGACCTTTTAAAAGAGCTTCGGCAAGTTGAAAACAGTTGGCTGTGGTAGCTGGAACGAGGATTTTAGCAGCTTCTTTCGTAATGCGAGCGCCTGCTGCATAAATGGCTAATTTCTCCAGTTCACTGACTCTTCGAGCAGAATCGTTGCCAATCGCTACTGCTAGATAGCTGACAGCATCTCTGGCAATTGAGAGATTCTTTTGTTTAGCAGTAGTAGCAATCGCACTTTCAATCAAGTCAGTACGCCAAGGAGGAATGAGAGTAAATTCCTTAAGTTTAGCAAACTGCAACAAATGCTTGACTACCTTGAGTCGTTTGTCGATAACAGCAGCAGTGAAGACTAAATGCGTTGTAGCAGGTAATTGGGGCAAAATTTGCAGCAATTCTAGCCCCATTTCTCCAAATTGCTTGAAATCGCAATTTTCAACGACAATAAGTTTGTTTCCACCGCCGAAAGGAACTGAAGCAGCAGCAGAGAGGGCTGCATCCAGGGAAGAAGCATCGAAGCGGTGGATGTTGAAATCTCGCCAGAGAGGATGAGTTTGAGTCTTAAACTTTTCAACTTCTCGTTCAATTGCGTAGGTATCATTCCCAATTAGGATGCTAATCATGCTGCTAACTCCTCCTGTTGTTTGACAGTTACAGTAACAGAGCGGCCTAAAGCTTTAGTAACGATCCGCTGCACGGATTCAAGGTGACTCTGAAACTTGTTCGCGTATTTTCTTTCTACTGCTAACACACATGAATCAGCCGAAAGTTCGGCAATTTGAGCGCGGTTTAAGAGGCTACGATTGCCTGGTTTCGCTGCTGCTACTACTTGCGCCCAAGTTGTCTCAAAGTCAGGAGAATCTGCCTCTATTTTTTGAGGGGTTTTATCAAAATTGTCAGGCTGATTAGATGGGAAAGTTGCCGGCAATCGCGTTTCGGGGGCAGCGGGTTTGCTTGACAGCATCAAGTTCAGCAGGCAAACTTCTAACCACGTAGCAGCATTGGTGCTAGTTCTCAATTGAAATTCTGATTTTTGCAATTGTGTACAAGCCGCATCAATTGTTTCAAAATCCAGATGAAGAGCGAGCGAGCGCAGTTGTGAGTAGCCTACTGGCCCTGCAATTAAATTCTGGCAGTGGCGCGTTGATTTGACAATGAGCAAATCTCTCATTGCTGCTAGCAAGCTGCTGAGAATAAGTTTAGGGGTTTTGCCGCTGTCAATGAGCGTTCTCGAAGATTGCAGTACGCTTAAGGTATCGCCAGAATGAATGGCTTTGAGAAGGGCGATCGAGTCTTGCTCGCTGATGCTGCCAGATACTTCTGCAACTTGAGTTAGGGTAATCTCTGAGTTTAGCAGTGAAAGCTGAGAAAGTAATTGCAGGGCATCCCTTAACCCTCCGTCGCAGGTGCGAGCGAGATCCCGCATGGCCTCACTTGCGATCTCAATAGATTCAGCGGAGCTAATTTTGTGCAATTGGCCGACAATAGCATCAACTGACAAGGCTCGGAAGTTAAAAGTTTGGCAGCGGGAGATAATTGTCGGCAGGACTTTATGTGCTTCAGTCGTACAGAGAATAAATACTACATGAGCCGGAGGTTCTTCAAGGCATTTGAGGAGAGCATTTTGAGCGCTGGTACTGAGTTGGTGGCACTCGTCTAAAATCCAGATGCGGTAGCGGCTCAGCGCTGGGGCAAAGTTGCTGTGTTGTATTAATTCTCTGGCATCATCCACGCCATTGTGAGAGGCAGCATCGATTTCAGTTACGTCTAAGCTTGAACAGGAGTCAATGGTTTTGCAGCTTGAACATTCTCCGCAAGGAGTGGCGGTTGGCTTTTTGCTATTCAAACAATTGAGGGATTTAGCAAGAATGCGAGCGGTTGAGGTTTTGCCTGTTCCTCTGGGGCCAGTAAATAGGTAAGCTTGAGCAATTTTGTCGGAGGTGATGGCATTGGTCAAGGTTGTTTTGATGGTATCTTGACCCACTAATTCTTGTAGGTTTTTGGGGCGGTATTTGAGGTGCAGTGGTTGGTACATTTTGAGTCGTTAGAATACTTCTGGTAACTATTCCCCGATAGGGGAGGCGTGAGCCGTGCCTGAAATTAAACTCATAGGACTTACGCATAAGCTCTATCTGTAGTATAAAAATTGTGTATTTTACCGCTCGCTACTAATAGTGTTACCAAGTATTTTTGGCGTAAGTCCTGGCTCAGTTGTTGGCGCTGGCGATCGCGCTGAACACACTACCGCAAGGAAAAATTGCTAAACCATCTGCTGCTGAGATACAGCAAAAAAGCACGGCATGAAGGAAAAATAGAAAGCAAAAGGTTTGAGCGAGTGGAAGCTGATTCCAGATCGCAAGACAGGGGTAATTTACACCCCGCTTACTTGCGGTTTTGGGAATTTTGAAGGTGCAACAGGGTCGGCGGTCGCGAGCTTATTTGAACCAATGGAGAGAGACATTAAAATTCACTTATTTTTTAGCAAAAAGGTTGCTTATATCAAAAAATAAATAGTAGAATATATCTGAGTTGTTAGAGAAGTGACTGTTGCACTAAACCAATCTATTTGTCGTATTTCATACAGTAATATAAGCCAAATTTTGGCAGGAGAGGGCATCAAATTTAGATGCCACTCCCTACCTTTCAATTATTCTTGCGGAGCGACAATATATTCGCAATCCAAAGCCTCTGTACCCGAAGCTGGCGTTCCAAACGGTGCAATCAGTAGGGGAGCGGTAGGAGTTGCCATTAACACCCGCAAATCCGAGCTGGAAATCGCTTTAGCTGTATCAATCAAATAGCGGATGTCGCACTTGAGACGAAACTCACAGCCCCAGAGTTTAGCATCAACTGTCTCAGTTCCTGAACTGAGAGTATTGTTGAGTGATGCTCGCACTTGTTGGGCATCTAAATCGAATTCTAAAATAGCTGTTAGGTGAGACTTGTCGCTGTGAGAAGCTAACCTCTCTAAGGCTTTTAAAAAGCTCAGCCTCTCAACCACCACTTGATGACTAAATTCAGGTCGATAGGGAGCGATAATTTGGTCACAAATTGGATATTGCCCTTCTAGCAACTTCGTTGTCAACCGCCAATTATTCCACTCGAATGCGACAAAATTACTAGGTTGCTCTGGCAAACCTTCATAGTAAATCGTAACTTTGTCAGCAGAATTCAAAGAACGCTCCAATAACCGGAGTACCTTAGCAGGGACAGTAAAATTAACTATTTGACGGCTCAAAAGATAGGAATTGCTGCTTTCGTTCAATCCTAAAACCATTGCTACCCGATGCCCATCTGTCGTCCAAACTCTCAGTTGATCGAGTCCTCTGTCTGCGTCGTGACTGAGTTGAAAATTCCCTCCTGTTAAAATGCGTTTGTTTTCCTCAGAACTTACAGCAAATAAGCTAGCTTTTAGGACAGAAATTAACACGCTAGCAGGAAGCGTTACAAGTTTCTGTTGAACGCTGGGGATAGCCGGAAATTCGTCCGCAGCTAGCCCGCGAATGGCGTGCTTGCTTCTTGACGCACTCAGAGTGGCACTGACTGATGGAACGTGGCTTCCTTTAATAATTTCAGAAGAACTCTTTAAGGTAAGGCTGCCGTTAGGAAATTTTCCCAGAATGTCAGCAAGTATGGGTGCGGGGAGGGTAAGCTTCCCAGATTGATTGACATTCGCACCAAAGCTCACTTGCATTCCAAATTCTAAGTTGTAAGCAGTCAGGTGCAAATGTTGAGTTTCTGCATCAGCTTCAATCAAAATATTGGACAAAATGGGATGGCTGCTATTGCTGGGAATGATGCCTTTCAGGGCTTGTATATAATCGTTGAATTCTCTTGAATTGCAGGCAACTTCAATAGCTGATGGGAGAGTAGAAGGGGAAGGCAATATTGCCTCATTTGACAATGTTTCTAGAGAAGGAGCATCGACGGCTGGAAGTGCTGCCAAATTTGTGCAAGTTTGCGAAGCTTCTACTTTTTGTGGAGAGATTGTTAAGGGTTCGCAAACCGAGTCAGTTTCAGTTGTTGGTTTGACTGATTTCTTCACAGTTTTGGCAGAATTATGTGCTGTGGCAGTCGAGCGTTTTTTCTTAACTGTTCTCTCCAAATTTTCCTCTTGAGGCGGTGTTCCTGTTAGTCGAGATTTTGCCATAATTAGCCTGGTGTCAGGGGTGCGATTGGCCGCTGCGGTAGCAGCACTTATTCAGGTTGTTGAGAAAGAGGAGTGGGAAGGGGAAGGAGAAGGAGAAAGAGAAGGAAAAGGAGAAAGAGAAGGAAAAGGAGAAAGAGAAGGAACCCACGCTTAAAAGCATAGGATTGAAGGGTAGACATTTTGTATCTAACTCGGTGGGTATCGATACAATTATTAATTTTTTGAACGTTGCTATCAACCCAAAACTAAAGTTTTTTTCTCCATCTTTATCTTCTCTTTCCCCTTGCCCTTTCGTTTCCTTGTTCGCCTTATTTTATAAATAGGACTTACGCACAGACTCTACTTTAGGAATTACGCAACTGGCAGACTCCAATCGATTTGTAGGGTGCGTCAGACTTTCGTTATAAGGCGATTATCGAGGGTTTGGGATAGTAACGTACCTTACTAATTGTGCCAGTTGCGCCCAGGACTGTACTTGTAGGTGCTGATGGCACACGTTACTACTACAGATAGTGTAAAAATTGATTTATGCAGCCTAAGTCCCGATGGAGAAGCTTTTTGAAAGTTGAGTGTTACTGACTGTTTTCTACAAACGTATGTGCCTCTTGGTTGAAGACTTTACCTCTTGGTTGAGAAGTTTACATTGTACTTGAGAATTTTCTTGTTTGAGTACGAGTCATTGGGGGCAACAAATAATATCCGATATCGGCAGCGGCTTGCACCGACATAATAAAGTCGATGGTACTCTTTAAGTTTCTGTTGACGGCTCAAATCTTGACCGATTAACAATCTGCTGAAAAGGTCGCTTCCGTCAATGCCAACTTCATCAAAAGTGCTGCCTTGCGAATTGTGAATAGTCAGAGCAAAGCAATTGTTAATTTCAGCAAACAAGTCATCTTTGAACCAGTAATATTTCCTCCAAAGAAATCCATTGCGTTTAGCACTCTTTAGCTTTTCTTTAAGTTCAGCATGGTAGCGCTTATTCTCAGACTCGTGCAGGACAAAGATTTGCCGAAATAAACCGTCATCAGTCACAATTTTTAGCAGCCAAACTCGATAGCCTCCGTGCTGGTTAATCTCAACTTCCTTGACGGTAAATTCCGTTGAAGTCGGTAAAATTACGGTTTTGCCGTCAGGTGCCATGACGGGTTTTTTGGTAATTAGCCTTTCTCCCGGTACAAATCTGGGTGCAGCTTTACCGTAGACTTGTTCTCTGATAAGCTGATTGTAGTATCTGACTCGTTTGTTAGTCCAGCACAGAATTCTGAAGCGATCGGGATTTTGACTAAATTCCAGATCGATCGTTTTGACGGCATATTGTAGCAGCGTTTCTGATTTAACTTTGAATGCACCGTTTGACTTGTCTCCTTTTTTGTATTTAGAGTGTGGCAAAAATATGTCTGCTTTGCTATTGACAAAAGAGCGGCATTCTGTTATGAAATCGAGCACAGGGCTTTCCCCTGCTTGCCTGACAACTTTGGTCAGTACAGCTTTATTGGTAATGCTGAAAGCAGGCGACTTTTTGTCTCCTACAGGATTGAGTTGAGCGGGGTCGCCCATTAAAATTAGCTTGCGGTGATTGAAGAATGTGCGTTCAAAATTGCGTTCTATCCATTTCCACAATTCGCTTCCAACCATCGAACATTCGTCGAGGAAGATGATATCGTAGAGGTGAAGGCTGCTGGAACTTGTCTGTTCCAAAGCTTTTTCTTGTTCTTTTCTGACCATGCCTAATCCTAAAAGTTGGTGTATCGTCATAAAATCTACTCCGAAAATGCCTTGAGACGCTGCCATTTTTCTGAGGATGCCGACTGCTTTGTTAGTAGGTGCTGTGAGGGCAATGCGTTTGCTTTGACTCAAGAGTTCTTGGATAATTTGAAAAACAATTGTGGATTTTCCAGTTCCTGCATAGCCGCACAGCAAGAAGAATGACTCGGTAGTGGTTAGAAAGGTTCTTAATTTGTCGATGGCTTGCTGCTGTTGCGGTTTGAGCGTGAAGGGAAATTGTGTAAGTTTCTGGGGTTGTTCGAGTAACGTTTGAATCATTAGTTAGCGTCCATTACTAATTTTCTCAACCTCTGATTAAGCGTTAGCTTGACGGGGGAGTTAGGGCAAACGCATCTTATTTTTAGAATACTTGCTGGACAAAGGTTTCAGTCATTATTTGAGTTTAGTTGCCAAAAATGGAACCTCTGATAGCATAAAGCTTTCAGAATTTAGATGCGTTTGCCCTGACGGGGGAGTCTTTCAAGAGTAGGTTTTTTAGATTCCGGGCAAGGAAGAGAGGAAGAGAGGGAGAGAGAGAGGGAGAGAGGGAGAGAGGGATAAGCGAAAAAGCCCGGATTTCGACTTGTTATGCCTTTAAAACTTGCCTCTTGCTTGCCCTCAATTTCTGAATTGTAAAAAACCTACCCTTGAGGAGAGAGGGGAATGGACGCTTATTAAGTAGTCCGATAATCCCTCTTAATCGCTCATGATTTACGCAGCGAGAATGATTTTTTGTCATTCACAAGTGTTGGCTTTCACTGCGTTCTGCAATAGGAGTTACGTTACGCGAAAACCGGGTTTTTTTAGGAAAATACTGCATTTGAGTCTTTAATAGGAGTGAAAAACCCAGTTTCTTTGGTATTTATGCGTCCAGGACTATGCAAGTAAACTCCAAATCCCAAACCCTTATGTTGCCCTTACAATTCGTAAGTCCTGTTATAAAAATTTTAAGACAAATAGAAAACTTTTCTGTTTTTTGTCCCAGCAAAAAAGCACCGTTTACACCCTACGGAGTGCTCGCTCGTTCCCACTCATCTCCTAAATGGCATCCTTTCTAAATCAAGTTTAACAACTTTTTCCAGAGCTTCAAGACGCTTGTTTAATGTTTTATGTCGGGGACCTTCTACAGCATACTCATATTTAGAACCTGTATGTTGCAGTTCATAAATTTGGCACTCAATTAAGTTGCTCAAGTTGCCGACTAGCTTTTTGACAGGTATTAGCCACGCTTTAGCTAACGCTTTAGTACGGAACCCAATCCAAGCTGTAAAGTAGGAGCCGTCTTCGCTAATTTGATAAGCCACATTGGGCGATAATTTAACCAGGGGTTCGATGCGGACAATACCCAAACCTTTGAGTTCTCTCAAGCTGTAATTTAGGAGTTCTCCGCTGTTCCACTGGATGTGAAATGGACGTGGCTCTTCAACGTTCAAGTGTTGGACTCTCCCCATTCGTTGAACTCCTTCTCGGTGCTGTAAAATGCAATCTCCCTCTCTAAATCCGTAGAAGCCTTGTTTCTTTGTTAGGTTTTCTAACTGCTGCTTCCAGGCTTCTTCCCAAGCTATGTGAAAGTCGAGAAGTTGGTAATTTTCTTCGCTCAATTGTTGAGCTATTTTTTCTTTTAACTGCTGTTTGTAGATTGGCATAGCGAATTCTAAAAAGTTGTGGGGTACTTCGAGAGCTAAATGCGTTTTAGCTCGGATTCTGATATCGGTAACAGATAAATAGCTGGCGGCTTTTAATTGCTGGGGTGTCGGGATATCTATGGTACAAATTGTCGGGTAGCCGGGAAACAAGTTGATGGGAAAGTGATACAATTGGTCGAGAGCCCAGATGAGAATGTGCTGTTCAGTGAGCGATTCTACTTTGAAAGGAGTTGCATTGCTGAATTGTACCTGTTCGGAATTAGCGAGTACGATGGTTGTGCAAGTTGGAAGTTCTCCAGCAGTCTTTTTAGGGATAAACTGAGGAACGAGAGAGATTGTGAGGGCGCGGATTTCGTCGAGGTTATAAGTCCAAGAAAATGAATCTTCGCCGGGACTTGCGTCCCAAGTAATTGTCACAGGTTTTTCACTTTTGTTGAGAGAAGTAACAATACCGTATTGGTTGCCTGTTTTTACGATATCGTTTAATTTGAAGGGATGCTCTTCAGCAGGTGCATCCGCGAGGAAAGGAAAAATTACTGCAATCACTTCTTTAATTTGAGGGGAGTCCTGGCTGGCTGATTCAGGAAAGGTTTTGTGGGGGTTGATAGCGTTCATAACGGTAAGAAGTGGTTATCTCTTAACTTCTCCCGCTAGGGGGTAGCTTTAAATTTGCAGGTGTCCTTAACAAAGGATTCTTGAGCCACCAGCAGGAAATAAATTAGCTGTTGTTAGAGGGAGGATCTGTTGTGATGGCCAGCTATACTACTATTAGCCATATGTACGATTGCACAGCTATCAATTATAGTATATTCACTCATAGAATTGTAATTATCCGTACAAATGCGATAGCTCTATATAGTCAATTAAGACTATGATAAAAAGTTGTATTTAGTACAAATTAAAAAATCGAATGCTAACAATTTATTTAGTTAACATCATTCAATTCATAAAAAGTTCTCCCAGCTATCAGTAGGTTCTGTCGCTGGGAGAAATCGCTGGAAAGTCGGTTATTCAACTAACGCAGGTATCTCGATTAATTCGATTTCAAACCTTCGCTGCATTCGCCGTTATTCTTTAGGCACAGTAGGCTTTGGTTGGATGTCAAAAATAATCACAAATGTGCGCGTTTTAACTAACCGCTGCAAAACCCGTAGATGATCGTCTGCATCGTTTCTCTTACGAAATCGTGCCACAATAACACGCTGACAATTAGGAAGCAGGCTAATGATACACCACGGGTGCAATTTTTCAGAGTAGGTCATTTTAGTACCTCAGCATTAAAAGTAACAGATTGTGCTCTTGTTTCATTGCTTGCCAAGACAGTAATTGAATAATCTTGTCAAAGACAGGTCACGGTGACATTGATATTTGACAAGGTTTGTGCTAAGACAAGCTCAAATTATTTTTTGATGCTGAAAAAGCTTGATGTATAGCAGCCAACAAAACTGTTAGAACAAGTCAGCAGTATATGATTGCGACAACGTATACAGTCGTTGCCCTAAACAGTCTTTCCGTTATACGCGCCACTATTAATCCAGGCTATTCTCTTCGCAAGGCGGACACAGGAAAGCCACCAATGTCTCGGGAATTTCCTCAAAATGCTCCAGCAAAAAATCCATTAAAGCCAAATGACGCAAATCGACAGCAGTAGGAAATCTGCGATTTTTACCCGTTTTAAACCAACGCCGCACTGTAGAATCTGAACGAGAACAAATAAAAGCGATTTCCTCATAACTCACTCCCCACTTTGCATAAAACTGCCTCGGTGTCATTCGCAATTGGCATTGACTGTAAATTGCAATCAAATTGCGTTCTCTATCGGTCAGATTCTGCTGCTTTTTTATCATCCTCAAACTTCTCCAAATCTTCCTCCCAGGCAGTATCAAACTGACACCACGTTGCACTTTTGGAATCAGGAGTAAGGCAAATGATATAACACCACATCCAACAGCATTGACATTGTTCGTAGTTGTAAAATTTGCCGATAACCATTCCTCTGTCAGCTTCTTCGCTAACACCCGTCCAGCGCACCATTTCGCCACAGTTAAAGCGCGCGGGATGAATTTTGGCAAAGTTGGCAGGCAATTCAATTGCAGGCGGCATATCCTTCAAATGTTTTAGTGGCAAAATTGAAATCAAATCTCGCTTTCCTTTTGGGATTGACATGAGTTTTTAACTGTGCATCTATTGCACCTGATTTGTTTTGATAAATTTTCAGAGAAATTTCTCGATAGAGAAATTGCAGAGCGACATTTCTTTAAATCAATCAATGAAAATCTCTAATATTAGAGCCTGCATTAATTGCAAGCGGATGCAAGCACAATCGTCTGATATTCACGCACTTCAAAGATATGATGGGAGGCTAGGTAGCATCGATTGCTGAGCGCGCGACAACTGACAGATATGCCAACAGAGATGAAGCGTTTGGAAAGACGATATCCTCTATCAAACAAATCTCTAATTTAACTTGTGAGGGATTGGAATCTTTCAAGTTTTTACCGGATACCTGTCGGAGTTATTATTTATTGGCTTGAGATATGTTTATTGGCGATCGCTCGCAGCATTACTTGCTTTGAAGAGCGCCAACTGCGCCCCCCACAGAACTCCTGCGATAGGGGTATTGCGGTCTTTCGAGGCAATATAGTCTGAGACCGCACGCATAGGTGAGCGCGATCGTTCCATCCGCGAGTTCCCGTCGAGATCGCGTTTGAAAAGTATTTTTTCGGCGAGCCGGCGCCGCGAGCGTCTAATACTGTACTGAGACGCGGCCGGACTCAGATGAGTCTTTTACATGAGGGTAAAGGCTGTGAAGTCCTTAGCAGAGTAGGCTCTGCGGAACAGACAATCCTTTACAGGTCACGCTGGGACTAAACGAATCACACTTTTTGGCAGCGTTCTCATGTCGCTCCTCCATCCGCCAGCTCCAAGCGGCGATCGCAAGTGTGGACGATCGCACCCGAAAGCAACGATTGCACCATCACTCGAGCGCCTGAGACAGCTTTAACCACATATTTTTGAACCTCACCAACAAACCGCACTAGCGCGCCCACTTTCAAGGAGCGCCCTGCGTTCGCAGCTTCATCATTTGGTGGCACACCCCCGGATATCTTCATATCTTTATCCGACCCTGTGCCGCCTGGAATCCCTTCCAAGCAGGGAGCCGCGGCTTCTGCCAAAGAGATGGCCTTCTCATCCCGCTGCTGCCAAGCTGCAAAAATCGCCGACCTGCCGTCGTTGGGGAACTGGAACTGGTAAACTCGAATGCGCTTGGGCCTGCCCAAAGCATCTCGTTCCTCCGACCTTTCTTGGCGAACCAGTCGCAGGGTAAAGCCCAGCTTCCCCTTCAAAACATACTGAACCACCTCCATTGGGTGGGCATTAGGGTGGACGTTGATACCCAGAAAATCTTTCACGTCCGCAGAATACTGCTTGACCCTTTGAGCAAAGGCTATCACCTCCGGGTCAGTCCCTCGATACTCCCTGTCTGAGTCAAAGAATTCCATCAGCCCCAACTTTTTGAGAGCTTCCACAGAAGCTTTCAGGAAGCGCAAATCTTGCGGGCAAACCTTCCCTTGACCCCTTTCTTGATGGCCTGCCAAGTGATTTTTATCTCGTTTCCTGACAAACTCTGGGTCATGGATCAAATAGTAATGCAGGCGAATTTGAGGCAGCCAGCCGTCGTCGTCCTTCAATTTCAGCTCGGGCGTCACCGACACACCATAAGTCTCTTGCAGTTGGTACTTGCGCTCTTGATTGAGTTCGCCGTTTGTCTTGGAGCGCTTGTCCTTCAACTCCAGATACTCAGACAGAGTAATATCAGGAGCATCAGCAACAGCATCCGCTTCTACCCTGCAGTTCTCTCGCTGAATTGACTCAGCCTCTTTCTTAGCCAGAGCAGCTCCAACATTTCGGAGATTTAATTCATTTAACCCAGCATCAACCTTCTGGGCAACCTGCTGCAATAGCTTCCAGTTTTTAACCGCGCTGGCTGCTATTTGCTGCGCTAATCCCTCTAAAAGGAGTTGTTCTAGCTGATTTTCTCGGCACAGTTTTACCTGAAACCCTTCAGCTTTTAGGCTGTACCTAATCGCCTCCCTGTAATGCCACATTCCGGCATTAATTCTAGCAGCCATTTTTGCCCAAGTTCTCAGGTGAACCGGGTCGTGGGCCGCGTCGATGTCGAAGTCAACTCCTTGCAGCAAGCGAATATTGGCTTTGATAACCTTCTGCTGGGAAGCGAGGAGAGATCGATAAGAAGCGTTGCCGTTGCCAATTTTGCCAATGCCAAAGGGCGCTGTCCAGACAAAGATTGGAACATTTTCATCCCTGACTCGAGCGAGACTTTGCAGGGCATCGTTGACGGCAATTGCTCCTTTAAAAATGCCGAATACCGCTGCAAAATAACCGCGAATGTCGATGCTAACTCCTGTGCCAATGGTGGGGCTAGCGATGATGATGTCGTAGTTTTGAATGGTGGCATTAAGATTCTCAACGCAGCCACAAGCGGGGTGGTTGGGGTCGGCTACTGACTCGCTATCAATCCTGAGAATGCGCTTGTTGGGAAATCGTTTTTGCAGTTGTGTTTCTAGGTTGCGACACGACCATTTTCCTTTGACTTTTTGGGAGTCTTCAACAACCATAATGTGGGGCCTGTTTCGATCGAGCGGGCAGCAGAGGGCGCGACTTTCAAGGTCGCAGCCGGTGACTTCTCGCGACAGAATTTGCTCCATTTGAGCGAATAGTGGTGCGGGACTTTGAGTGGCGTAGAAGATCGCGTCCCGCTCTTTTTTAGGTTTCCATTCGTTGACGGCAATCCAAGGTTCGAGAGGGATGCCAGCAAGCGCCTTCAAGTAGTCGATCGCGCAATCAGATAAGTCAGCATCCTGGGCAACGATTAAGCCGCCGGTAGTTAAGACGGTGCGAATGAGTTCTTGCAGGGTTTGCAAGATGGCGACGCGGTTTTCGCGGCAGGTGCTGGAGTTCAAGGCGTGCCAGATGACTTGTTCGCACTCATCAATGAGGACGATCGCCCCAGACCAGTTTTCGGGGTTGAAACGGGCCATTGAGTGGGGGTGGAGGCTGTCTACACACAAGCCGTACCCGAATAATTTGCCTTCCGGCGAGTTCTTGGTTTCGTCGATGTAGTTGATTCCCAACCCGGCGCAGATGGCGCGGCCGAGCTGAATCCTGTGGGTGATGACTAGCACGCGGCGTTCGCCCGTGTTGAGGGCGTGGGAAACCAGGTGGGCGAGGGAGCGGGTTTTGCCGGTGCCTTTGGGGGATTTGATGCAGGCTAAGCCGGCCTCTGGATAGGGGAGTTCTCCCAGATAGCGAGAATTTAGCGTTAAAGACGCGGGATAGGTTAAAAGCCATGATTCCCTATCCTGCCAAAATTGGAAGCCTCGTGCTGCGTTTTTAAGGGCAATGAGCGCATCTTCGCCTCTGGTTACCACGAAATCGTCGATGCCTTTCTCCGGTCCTGGCAGAGTGATGACGCTGACGGAGCATTTGGCGGTCGTGAACAGGCGGCCGAGTTTGTCAATCTCGCGGTTGACGTTGAGGACGGTAGAGTGCTTGCTGTCGCGATCGAAGCCGATGTAGATTTCCCGCCCTGGGGTGGCGAAGTGTTGGAGTTCGGGGATGAGATAGGGGTTGCACTTTTCCCCTAGCGCGTTTTTGGTTCTGACACCCATTGTAACGCCGGGGAGGGCAATGGCCGCGTAGCCCATTGTGAGCAGGCAGGCGGCTTTTTTTACGCCTTCGACGATGATGACGGGGATGTTGTTGAGCCAAACCCATTCCCAGAATTGAGGGGGGTTCGTGGGGTTGCGGAGGAGCACAGGGGCAAAGGGGAGATCCGTCTCCCCCGTTCCTGTACTCCCCATCTCTAAGTCCTCTGGGTTTTCTGGGTTGATGGGGACGCCGTGGCGTTCTGCAACTTTTGCCCAGATGTGGTCTGGGACTTGCAGGAAGAAGGCTCTGGTGGGGGTTTTGGGGGGGTGTTCGTATTTAACGGGCTTGGTTTTACCGTTTGGGTCGAAGCTGTTGCGGGGCTGATAGGGTTTGAAGCAGCCCCAATACATGGGCTGCCAGTTGTTGAGGGGGTCAAGGCCCGAACACCACCAACCACCGTGCTCGATGTGGCTGTAGTGTTTTCTGGCCCACCGCCATTGTGCGTCGGGGTGGACTCTGCCGGAGGCGGCGTTAATTTCGTAGAGGAGGTAGGCGTAGGGGGCGTCGCCACTAAGAGTTTGCACGTTGAGGGCGAAGATGGCGGAGTCTACGCCGCTTTCTTGCCATTCAGTGAGGGCGGACTTAGACAAGACCATAACGCACCCCCATGTTGGCTGTGTTGACCTTCTGGCCTAGTAGCAATGCGAAAGGCACTCCAAGTTGCACCCGAATCTGGCTACCGCCAGAGCGCCTCATGAACGGGTCAGATGGGGTTAAGTGGACTATGAGTCTCTGTGAGGACTGATTTTGAAGGTCAATGCCTGTGCTATCTCGATAAATCTTCACCGGGCTATTCCTTGAGTGGGGAACATCCCTTTGTCTCATGTTCTGAAAATCGCTGCTTGCACGCCGATCAAAGATAATTAATTAATAGTTAATCCGCGCGTAGTAAGGTTCTGAAATGCTTGCTACTCAAGAGTTTCAAAATTGAGTTGTCACCAGATCCGGGAGTTTTTGTCACCAGATCCGGGTGTTTTTGTCACTAGATCCGGGTGTGTCCGTAGTAAAGTCATAAGCCTTGCCTGGTAAAAGTTTGAAGGTGATTTTGAGGTCATTTTTGCCTTACTACGCAAAACTCCAGCCTTACTACGCTTGGGGCTGGAGTTGGGGTCAAGGGGACGGGAAGCTAGATTGACAATTCTGGTAGCACTTTAGGCAAGATTTTTTTGAGGTGGGCGGCGGTTTTGGGGCTAATTGGCTTGCCGCGCTGAAGCTGTGAGACTAGCTGCTGAGATATGCCCAGCTTTTCGGCGATGACTCTTTGCTTCGTCCAATCCTTTGCTTCACAAGCCTTCTGTATCGGTTCCCACTCTAACGGGGCAGCAAATGCTGATTTCCGTTTCCGGGGCAAAGATGCTGATTTTTTAGCAGCTATCAAGGCAGGAATTTTACCGGGAGGCTTGATGGTGACGCCAGCTTCTAGCAGTAAATCAATAATTCTTTTTTTGCAATCTTTGGGTTTACCTGTTGTACTTCCAGGACGCAACCATTCTGGGTAGGTTTCAGAGTCATATATAATCTGCCAATCTAACTCAGCTAGCTGCATTAAGGCTTTATCCCAACGTTGCTTCAGCTTACCAGCGTAGCGATGATCCTTACGGGCTAATTCAATCTCATTTTTCGGCATCACCATCTCTAGCACGGTCTTAACCGTGTATTTTCCATTTGTATGAATGGCGCTTTCTGTTGTTATATTGATGGCAATTAAGAATGCTAGCTCATCATGATACGGGTTCATTTTGAGCGTCGCTTCTGAAATCCAACCAAACTCATATAAGGCAACTGGAGGTCTGGCATTCTTGCCAGGTTTATTAAAGAAAAACTCAGCCCATCTACCCGCCCGAATGAAGGCTACTATTTCTGTTGGTTCATCAATTTCATCTGTGAAAATGTTACGCTGCCCGTAGCGCTCCACAGCAACGTCCCAAATGAGGGAATTCATATCGCATCCTAGCTTCCCGATATTCCATTTAATGGTAGCGTCCAGCTTTCTCAGAAGCTTCAGGCATTGCTCTATCCTGAGTAACTTCTGGGAAGTGGTCATATCTTTACGCTCACCCCAACCCATTAAGTCTATGAGGTTAGTGCCGCCATTTTTCCCAGTTCCAGCTAGCTTAATTTCAGTTCTCCAAGGCACAGCCTGTTGAAAAACATAGGCAGATAGTAAACAGTGGAGTTTGGCAGTATCTTTCCCCAAATTGCCAAATTCCTCAATAATTCCCCAGGCTGCCTTGCCTGTAAAGTAAAAATATTCTTTAGTAACTGGGTCTTTATCCTTTAAGGCTAACTTAACAAAACCCGTGCTGTAATTATCTCGAAAAAACACATTTTTATGGGTATCTTCTTGCCAATCCCAAATTCGTAATAAGGACTTGCAAGCCGTTCTAGGAGGGGCTGAGGTGAGTATTTGAGTGATTGTGGTGCTGATAAATAGCTGGGGTTCGGTTGCGGGAACTGTTTTTGAAGCCAGCCCCAGCATAGCGGTTAACTCATCTAGTGTCCGATTGGATAAATCGAGTGGCTCTAGAAAAATTAAAGCTGAATCAAGTGCCACGTTTTTCCATAAATTTTCCTCGGTTCTACCTGCCTGAAGCCAGAGGGTCAGATGATTTAATATTTCCTCTGCTTTTGTCAAGTAGAAAGCATCATCAACTATCTGCTCTTTGAGAAATTTTTCGAGTTCATCAACACACTTATGACTAAAGCCTTCTAATGTTTCATCCCTTTTAGTAATTTCGGCATGAATCCCCATTGCTACATTCAAGGCCAAAGTTTCTAAAAAATTACTCTGGCGTAGCTTCTTGGCGTACTCTTGAATGCGGTCGCCATCTATCGTGGTGGTGGTGGTGGTAGTAGATAACTCCATAGCCTAGCCTCTTCATGCTAATAATAGTTACAGGTTTGATAGACAAATATCTCACTTGCTTTCTCGAACCTTTTTGTAAGGAGTAACCCGAACTTTCCGTACTACCAGGCCCTGTATCCCCAAAGCATTTGCGTTCCAGTGGTGGCGAAAAATAATGTGTTTTTCCACTAACTTCACGATCGAAAGCTCTCCCATATACTGTCCCAATTCGCTCGTTACTACAGTTTACCATAACGCTATTATTTTAACATTTTCCAGTAATAATTTCCTGCTCTATCGCTGTTAATTTATGCCCGACACTAATACTATTTTCCTAAAGTCCTGCTACAAATATGGCGTCTAAAATAAATTGCCATCCCGTCAAAGAAGCAATGAATTCATTAGTCAACTTTTTTAACTCTTTTTGCACCGCCGCTCTTAACTCTTCTATTTGTTCAAACCTCAACCATTTCAATTGTTCTTTTATATATCCCCAGAGTCTTTCTATTGGGTTGACTTCCGGACTGTAGGCAGGCTGAAACAGTAAAAGCACACTAAGACGGTATACCAGGGTAAACGCATCTAAATTAAGTTGACATAAAATCATATTTGTGCGTGAGTCTTTTTCTGAAAAAATCCTTCTT